>CAZOLU010000036.1:0-13866 GCA_964580485.1 uncultured Saprospiraceae bacterium
GGGCTGTGTTGACTTGAGCTCATTGGGGGTTGTGCTGCCTGGAACCTCATCCTTATGGTCTACTAGCTTTTCTTTTGGCTGTTGTTGTTCCAGTGCTTTTTGATTCCAATAGTTGGCTAGTGCTGCTTTATGTTGGGGTTGAGCTAAAATGTTTTGCACCTGTTCGAGCAGTTTCCCTCCTTTTTTAGGATTGACCATATTTACGTAGTTGGCAAATCCTTGTATAGTCAATAGAATAAAACCATTACCCCATGTTAGTCCTTGAATCCCTTGCTGTTCAATTTTATGAAGGACTGCCCGAAATTGTTTGAGCTTTTTGCGGCTAACATTTGGTTGCTCATTAACCACCAAACCCGTAACTTCCTGTTGTGATCCTTTGCGCATTACTTTTAGCTTGTCGGGATGCAGTTGGAAGCCCTCATCTTCAATAATTTTTTTTGCTTGCCAGAGAATGCGATTGATATCTGCACCGTCATCTGAAGACAGGGTGATATCGTCGGCATAGCGGCTATAAGTCCAACCTAGTTTTTTGGCCATTCCTGCAAAACGATTGTCGAGGCGATGACAAATTAGGTTGCTAATTGCGGGGCTAGTGGGGGCTCCTTGAGGAAGCTTTCGTTCACCTTTGGCTACATAGTAGCTTTGCCCATCTATACTTACCTGATCCATTTCAGGTTCGGTACATAGTAATGCAAAGATGCTGGCGATTTGCTCTGCATAACCTAGTGATTTGAACAAGCCTTTTACCCGCTTGTAGTGAACAGAAGGAAAAAAGTCTTGCATATCCATATTGATCACTACAGCTTTGCTGGTATGTTTTTGGGCATTGCTTAGAATGGAACGTCCTGGCACAAAACCCTCTGCAGCTTCATGTGTGGTGATTTTGTATAGAATATGATTCAAGATCCAATATTGAGCTGCTTTGAGGCGAGGCATTGGGGCAGAGATTAGACGCTTGCCCCCTGATTTTTTAGGGAGATAAAACTGCTTGTAATGACTGATTTTACTCGTTTTTCTTGTGAAACTTAAAAAGCGAAGCCCCCCAATACTGATCTCCATCGCTTTTGCCAGCGCTTCAACACTTTCAAAATAGGGCAAGTTGTGTTGTTGGAGTAAATCTGCTTGACTTTCTTTATGTGCCAATCCTGCGGACACCTGCTCTCCCAAATAGATAATATCAGAGACCTTGATCGCTGCCCAACGAGCCGCGCGAGCTGCACGTTCCTCTTCACGGCGTTTTTTGGTTTCAGCACGGCGCTCTAGAGCTTCCTTCATACGCTTTTGGCGCATTTCTTCGAGCAGGCGTTCTTTATCTTGGTATTTCCGTTGTTGGTCTACGAGTTCTCTAAGCTCCCTACGCAGCTCCCCTTTTCTAGTAATAAGCGTTTCAGACAATTTGGGAATACCATCGCCAGCATCCCAAAAGCCCAGTCGCTTCATTTCGGAGAGGATATATTCTTCTTTAGAAGTTTCCCGAATACGGTCATAAATTTGTTGACGGGTTAAGCGTTCCATATTAGCTATCTTGAGCGGGTTATTATTTCTAATAAAAAAAGCTACTTTCAATGGTACTTCTATGATTGAAAAATATGGAAGTATACACTGAAAGTAGCTAGATAAAATATATAAATTAAACAGGAGTAGGAGCGGCCAATATGCCTTCGTACAATCTAAGGACTAAGAGAATCAACTCCAGAGACATCGGGTAGTATGCACTACCTAGAGACCTCTAGAGTCTTCGACTCGACACCGTGTAGGTCTCTAGGTAGTGCATACTACCCGATGTCTCATCATAAAGATTCTTCCTTAGTGATGCGTGGATAGTCATATTGCGCGAATGCCGATACAGCATTCAAATTGCAAGGTTTTGGGCTTGACAGCTCCACTACATCCTGTTATTTCAATTTTTGTAGTAAGTAATGATTAAATCATAAGATTATTTTTTAATCACTATTAAGAGGAGATACTTGTTATTCCCTCAATCATCTACTACAAACTTATTCCTTTTTTATCAGCTTGTCAAGTCTAAATTCAAAAAAAATGAAATTTTTTATAAATTTTTTAATCTGACAGCTTGGCTACTTTCTGAATCAGCCTAAATGACTCTACCTATTTTGCGATTGTATGCCATTCTTAGGGCTAAAATATGTTCGCAAGGCCCCTTACGAAGCTTATTCATATTGTAAAAATTACAATCACAGCTAGCTTGGATCATGCGGTCGTCTTGGTCGATAATTAAACTAGGGTGATAGGTCTTGTATTTTTCTTCTACACTGCCCGTTAGCTTAATTTTTTGATCAGGAAGTTCTTCTATCTGTACCTTGACTTTCTTTTGATCCAGTAATTTATTTGCTTTTTCCTCCTGTGGGGAGGCAAAGCGTAGGAGATTCATATCCAGAGGTTCACGGTGTAGTTCACGAATCCGATAAACTCCCAACACCCGATCATAAATCACTCGGCCTGCTTGTGTATAAGCTTGTAATGCTCCTGCTATGACATCAGAGCCCAAGCCTAATCGGCTAGCAAGTGATTTTGTCGACTCATACCAATTCTCTTTCAGCGCATTGAAGACCATTTTTTTAGTAATGTCATCTACCTGCATACGGGGCGCCATTAGGTCAAAGTTGCCAGCTCTAGACCAGTCGTTATCGGTCCAGCCAGAAAGACCTAAAGTGAAAATCATATCCTCCGTCAAGTGAGCCTCATAAAAAGAGGGGAGGCCAGAACCCAACATGGTTACAGTGAATTTTTGTGCATGAGGGATCAGCCGTTCCAAGGTTAGTAGTCTTCTTCTCCCCCAAATGCGAATTTCTTTGGCTTCATGCCCTAAAAAGGGAGAACGGTGGCAGACAATCTCATAATTCCAGGGCTCTACTACAATCTTGACGGGCTGTCCTGGGTTTAATTGAAAGCGCAGAGAGCGAGGGCCTCTATCCTCTTTAAATCTACGGAGGTAGCTGCAAATTGTATGGATATCCATGGGGTGAAGATCAAAACTCGTTGCAGGTAAGGTCATCGCAGAACTCACCTGTAGAAATCCTCGTACCCAACTTTCGGGTAGATCAATTTTCACCTCTTTATATACATCTTCATCACCCGTTTGTACCTCAAAACCACTAGGGTCTACCTTAAATTCGGTTTCCTTGTAATCTCGTATTTTCTGGAACTCATTATACAAGGCAGAAGAATAGTCGATATTGGTTGTTCCACATTCAAACTCATCAATATTTTTAAAAACATTGTAACTACAACTTAACTTGCCATAAGTAGATTCATCCTGACTAAAGCATTCAAAGAAGATAGAATCAGGATGTGTTGTAATTACAGGATCTAATACAAACCAAGCATCTCGATCCTTTTTGTAGAGATAGTCAAAATACTCGTATTTCTTTTTATTGAAATGCCCCATGACTTCTCTTTCTTTCCCTTCAATCTCCGCAATTTCCTTTTTGATGACTTCAACCCGAGCATTTACCTGATTGATATCCACTGCTATTTCATTTAGGTATTCTGCCAACCAGATTTCTTCCTGCTGTTTAGCCCATTCCAAGTAAGCGGTTTTATCTTTAGGTTTAAAGCGTTCATCAGAAACTACCACTGCATTAAGTGCTGAGATTGCTTCACGAAAAGCAATCTTTTTATGGAGTTGACCTACAAAAAAAGTAGGTGCTCTGAGCGCATCGGGAGCAAAAGACATGTTGGTAGAATTAGCATTATTGCTAACTCCAGAAGTACCACCATATTTATAATTAAAAAGCATAGCTAATTTATTTTGAGTAGGAAATGTTAAAAAGGCCTAGAAGTAGCTTAATTCACCCAAGGGTTTTTTAGTTGCAGCTTTTGGCTGAGTACAATGGGACGTCCTTCATATTTAAAAAGACGCACTTTTAGTTCAAAATCAAACAAGGGTTGTGTGTCTAAAACTTTCTCAGGCAAGTCTTTCATACAATCTAAAAAATTCATATCTGTAAATGCTAGGAAAGATATCGTTTGTCCTGCTTCTAATTCAGATTTCCAATGGACTAAAGAATCGATAACTTCAGTAGTTGTGGTATATTTTAAACTCTTTACATCATGTACAATGACTTCGTCTTTTATATAGACCTCTTTTAATAACTTTCCTTCTAAATAGACAGAAACCATTATTTTTTTTACTTCCACTTCTTCTGTGGGAGATAGTTTTATTGCAAAGTCAGCAATGTCATAAGCTTTAAATAAATCCGTTCCTCTGAAATCATTAAGTATTTCAAGTTGCATAATAAAGCTCTATTTAATGTGTTGTATAGTAGGTTCCAATTCTAGAGGCATTTCCAAAACCGGATATTTTACCTTCAAATCACGCATCATCTCTATATATTTAGCCTTATCCCCAATGGCAGAAGTAGCTGAAACAAAGTTGAGAATCTCACTTACCTCTTGTGCCACTTCATAGGATTTTAAAGCTTCCTCATGCAAAAACTGAATGATTCGATCTTTGGTAACCCGTCCCTTGTTTACTTGTGTCAGTACCGTGGTAAAATATATTCTAAGCTGTTGGATGTGTATAAGGCTATCGGCAGCATAGCGACTCAAATAATTGGTTGCAAACAGCTGCAACTCAGGTCGAGGATGTTGGCTCAATTTCAATAAATAAGTACTTCCATCTTCCTCCTTGAAAAAGCGTGTAATCATCGACCTCCCAAATGCTTGAACATCAGGTCTTACCGAATCGCAAATCGCAACAAGCAGCTCAGGTGTCCAGTCTTGATCCCTAAACTCTTTGCGGAAAAATTCAAAAGCAAACTTCCGAGAGTCTTCCCATTTAGCATCCATCAAGCGAATAGCTTCTTCTCTTTCATACTTGATACGTGGGATTTGGGTGTTAAACATTTTCCAAGCCAATTCCCTTGCAGCTCGAATTTCATGATTGGCTAATCGAATAATATTGCGTACAGACATGGATTCAAACGGAATATAGCGTTCTATCAAGAGGCAGGCCAACTCCTGAGCTTTGGCATGATCCGAGTTGAGGAGTCGGAAAATAAGCTTGCGATCTAATAGCTTTAGCCAAGCTTCTAGGTCTTCGGTCAAAATATGGTAAACCTCTTGATGAAGCCCCTCATAGCTTTCTTTGCGCAAGAGTAATTTAACATAGCGCATCAAACTTTTTTCGGCAAAGTCCTTGAATTGAGCGGCTAATCTTTTAATGAGTGGACGAATCTCCGAGCGGATTTCTGAGCGTTTAGCAATGCTAAGTTGGAATAGCAATTCTTGTTGTTTGGCTAGAGCCATATCCGAATAGCGTTGTAGTAGCGTCAGCCCTTTTTGGCGTAGTGCTGCGTTTTGGTGGTGGATAAGTAGCACCGCATAATCTATTGGAATTCGATCGGGCTCAATGCTATGGTTATCTAAAAGTGCAGCCGCCAAATGCTGATTCGCGATATCCTGATGTTGCAGCAATTGCCCTACTACATCCAAGCTGACTTGAGACAACTCCTGTTTGAAATAGTCAAATAAGACAGTTCGAATTTCATGGATAATTTTGGCATCTTCTGCCTGACGTAAACAATAACCTAGCAACCTTCCAATCAAAGCCCGACGCTTTGCATCATCATACAAATCGGCAATTCGATGGAATTGTGTATGCGCCCAGCTTCGGATGCGAGATACCTTGTGGGTGAGTAAATCTTTGACAAAATCGGTATCCGCAAAAAACTTAAAGTAGCTTGCTTCAATCCAGGTTAGAGCTTGTGCTTGAATGACGGTATGCTTATGTTTGAGCATGCTCAATACCAACTCAAAATGTGGTTGTTGAGGATCATAGCGTCTTTTAGCAAGATCAAGTGCAAAAAGATTGATCGCCTCAAACGGTTTTTCGAGGAGTTGTATGACCAAGGGAACATCAAAACGCTGAGTGATCTGAGCGTAATCTTTATGCTGTTTTAAACTGCGCAGTGCAAACGCTGCCACCTTTTC
The DNA here is from genome assembly GCA_964580485.1 of uncultured Saprospiraceae bacterium. Taxonomy (GTDB): domain Bacteria; phylum Bacteroidota; class Bacteroidia; order Chitinophagales; family Saprospiraceae; genus Saprospira. The sequence goes on from CAZOLU010000036.1 coordinate 5,956, forward strand.
ACTTTTGGCTTCTATTAGCAGATGCACGAGTGCTTTAGGCATTTGATCCCAAAGTTCAGGAAAGGCCTCTTCTCTAATTTCATCTTTTATGGGATCTCCTGGTTGGTAGCCATTGGCACAGATCCATTCATGGAGTTGTTTGTCATATTCATATCGGCTACTATTACGGAATAAGATTTCATTATACAACAACTCTTTAGAGTATTTATCAAAATAAGAAACCACCGAATGCCAGCGGCGTTTTGTTTTGTCGTATTTCCAGTTTTTTTCTACTCGATCGGTTTTACCATCGTAGTTGTCATCATATTGTAGTAAAATTCCTGTAGCTAAAAGCACGTATGCCAGATCTCCCGCTTCTCCAAGACGCTTTAGTGTACGTCTGGTACGCTTGCTCAGATATTTTTTGGTGCCTTCAGAAAAAGCCAATCTAGAGTTTTGTTTCTTCAGTTCTGCCCTAGGCTGAATCCATTGGTACTTGTAATACATTCCTGGATTATCGCCTGGAGGCATCTTGAATAGTGCGTTTTGTTTCTCAATTTTATAGACCAACAAACCGTAGAGCTGCCCATCTTGTCGGAACTCTGCCATCTTATATAAATGACGGAGGATTCTAAAGTGGTTGGCTTGAATGCTCATTTGCGTAAGAACCTCTAAAAATGCTTTTTTGAGTTGAGGATAATGATCAATGAACAAATAGGCAGGTTCTAATTGCCAATTATCCTGAGCCTGGCTTTTTATTTTATTTAAAGCTTTTAGGCAATTGTAATAATTGTCAGATTGGATAGCTTGTTTCAGGTCATCTCCCAAGTTGTTGAGCTCTGTATCCAAAAAATGCTCCAACTGCGAACCTTGAGCAATAGCTCGGTAGGCTTCTCTTGCAATTCGTTGTACTAAATCTCCTATTTTTGAGTTTTCTAAAACAGTAGTGATGAAATCTAGACTTTTTTCTACCCATTCCGTCTGTTTAGCCGTTCTACCCAAAGCCCAAAGAATACAGTATTGATAAAGCTCTTGCTTCTTTTTACCATGCATGGACATTGCCCCTAACTGAAGGAGATAAGGGGTTGCTTCGTAGATTTTCAACTCTCCTGCTCGCCAGACCACCCGTTTGATGTCCCAGTTTTTGCTAGCCTGCAAATCTAGACTTTTCACAGCTAGTTGTAAGTGGTGGAGGATATGCGCTTTTTGAGCATCAGCCTTACTCAAGTCCTTTGCTATATTAGCTTTTTCTGCCTCTATCTCCACAGTTTGAGCAACTAAACTATTCTGAGTAACATCTACATAGCCTTTTTTCAATTTATCATTCACCAGCTTGTTGAAAATGGCTTCGGCTTTTTTTAAAGGAACTGGAAAACCTGTTTTAGTCCCCTCATTAAGTGCACGCCCTCTACGACCATACCTAAAATTAACTAAATATTGGTCGGTTCCAACCTCACATAGGTCAACCTCATAAACCTTATCCGAGTTGCCTTTTTGAAAATGTAGATGTTTTTGTTCAATGAGTTTCATATCAGAATATTGCTAGAGGGTTAATGCCACTTAGGTTGTATAAAAAGTGATATAGTACAAGTATATCACCTTTTTGAGATAAATGCCACTTTTTTTAATCAAAAAAATGATTTATTTTTGTAGCTGAACTATTTGAGTTTTTATTGTTTTACTTTAAAAGTCCATGTAAAATAAAAGCGAGAGACTACCACAGGCTGGCCATCATCACCAGGAATAGTGCCAATACTTTCTACGGTAATGGTTTGGCCTTCTTTGCTATCAATAGCTTTTTGAACCGTATCAAAGATTTCAGCACCCATATTGCAAGTGAATGTTGTTTTCTTGTTAGCTTTTTTGGTATATTCTGCACGCATATCTGCTACGAGCATAGATATTTTACCGCGTTTATGAATGGCCATAGAAGCTATAATGCCTGTTGACATTTCCGCTGCTGCTGCTTGTGCTGCGAAGTAGATCGACTTGAATGGATTTTGAGAACGCCACCCATAAGGTATTGTAACTACAGACTTTTGGGTGCTAAGTTCTCGAACCCGAACGCCCATAAATGCGGCGGCAGGCAGCTTTGCCCATAAAAATAACCTTTGATTGACGGGACGCATAAATTTTTTAATGAAACTTGTAGTATGCTCCGTATTTATAGAATTAGCATCAAGAATTGTTGACATACAACAAAATATATTTTACATTATTATAAAAATAGAAATTTTGAACTGAATGATATTTTATTACTTTTGCATTAGAGCGTTCTAGGTTTTTAGAGAAATGTAAAGCAACTGAGTTGCTTAAGGACATCCTCAATTTAAGCTTTTGACATTCATTTTTGCAAAAGTAGTGTTTTAGATTGATACCTTTTTATAAGGTAGTGTTTTGAAATTTAGGAATAAAACAAATTAAGAAATCAAGACCAAAAAACCTAAGTCCTCTTTAAAAGAAAAGATTAACTACCCCAAAAAGATGAGTTGAAGTGTATTATCATCTAAAATTTTGATAGCTCGCCTCAACTTAGCCTATTTAGGCGAAAATCTTACTTAAATTATATACCGATATTATGGGAAAAAATTTACTAATCGTTGAGTCGCCAGCCAAGGCTAAAACCATTGAAAAATATCTGGGCAAAGATTTTACCGTGAAATCTAGTTTTGGTCATATCCGCGACTTAATTAAAGACAGTAAAGATAAAAAAGCTATTGACATTAACAACGGATACCGACCACATTATGCTGTAAGTCCAGAAAAGCGGAAAGTAGTTAAAGAATTGAAAGATTGGGTAAAGAAAGTAGATGAGGTGTGGTTGGCAACGGATGAAGACCGAGAAGGAGAGGCCATATCTTGGCACTTAGCAGAGGTGTTGAAACTCGATGTCAACAAAACTAAACGCATTGTATTTCGGGAGATCACCAAACCTGCCTTGAAAAAAGCTATTCAAAGTCCAAGGACTATCGATCTGGATCTGGTCAATGCACAACAAGCTAGACGGGTTTTAGATCGCCTTGTGGGCTTTGAATTGTCGGGACTGTTGTGGAAAAAAGTGAAAAATAAACTCTCCGCAGGACGGGTACAGTCTGTTGCAGTTCGTTTGGTGGTAGAACGTGAGCGAGAAATTGAGGAGTTTCAGCCAAGTCCCTTCTTTCGAGTAACTGCCTTATTTGATGTGCCTAGTGAACAAGGCAAAACTGTTGCGGTGAAGGCAAAACTCAAGCAGATTGTAGGCAAAAAAGGCGATAAAACCTTTGAGCAAATTGCTGATGCACAGGATTTCCTAGAACGGTGTAAAGCTGCGCTGTATCAAGTAAATAAGATTACTGTAAAACCTACCAAGCGTAGTCCCGCAGCTCCTTTTACAACGTCCACCTTGCAACAAGAAGCTAGCCGTAAGCTTTATTTCCCTGTGGCCAAAACCATGCGAGTCGCCCAACGTTTGTATGAGGCTGGACATATTACTTATATGCGTACAGATTCAACAAATCTTAGCGATACAGCACTTCAGAATATAGAGCAGGTTGTACTTCAAAATTATGGCAAGTCTTATTACAAACTAAGAAAGTTTAAAAATAAAAAAGGTGCACAAGAGGCACACGAGGCCATTCGACCCACTGCCGTAGAAAAACAGTTGGTAAGTTCAGACCGAGATGAACAACGCCTTTATGAGTTGATCTGGAAAAGAACTGTAGCTTCTCAAATGGCAGATGCCCAATTGGAAAAAACAACCATAGAAATTGGAATTTCTACTATTCAGGATGCTGCTTTTGAAGCCATGGGAGAGGTATTGAAATTCGATGGTTTTTTGAAGGTATATTTGGAGTCCAAAGATGATGAGGACGAGGAAGATGAAGATACTGATGGAATGTTGCCGCCTATGAAAAAAGGACAAGCTCTTGATCTCAATAAAATGGAGGCGACGGAACGTTTTACGCGCCCCCCACATCGGTATACAGAAGCTAGTCTAGTTAAAAAGCTAGAAGAATTGGGCATTGGGAGACCCTCTACCTACGCTCCAACAATTAGTAAAATTATGGACCCCACTCGAGGTTATGTAACCAAAGAAACCAGAGAGGGTGAAGATCGAAAATATCGAGTTTTAGAATTGAATACCTCAGGTCAAACGATTCAAAAGTTTGAAAAAACTGAAAAATACGGTGCGGCTAAAAATAAACTTTTTGCCAGTGATATCGGAAAAACTGTTACAGACTTCCTCTCCAAATATTTTGAGGGAATTATGGATTATGGCTTTACCGCCGATATCGAAAATCGATTGGATCAGGTGGCAGAAGGTAGAATTGATTGGGGGAAAATGCTAGATGAGGTCTACCCTGATTTTCATTCAAAGGTGGAAAAGACGGAAGAGGAAGCTGAACGGGCTACGGGAGAACGGATTTTAGGGAAACACCCCGACTCAGGCTATACGGTTTTGGTGCGGATTAGTCGCTATGGGCCTGTGGCTCAAATTGGTACGCCCGAAGAGTTGGAAGAGGATGAAAAACCTAGCTATGCCAACCTCAAACGAGAGCAGTCGATTGAGACAATTACCCTCGAAGAGGCTCTAGAGTTGTTTAAATTTCCCAAACACCTAGGAACCTTTCAAGATAAAGCCGTTGAAATCAATATCGGACGTTATGGCCCTTATGTGAAATATGAGGACAAGTATGTTTCTATTCCCAAAGGGGAGGACTTCAACAGTTTGTCTTTAGCGCGTGCGGTTGAACTGATTAAAGCCAAACTCAAGGAAGATGAGCCCTTGGGTTATTATGAGGATCAACCAATCACCAAAGGTAAAGGCCGTTTCGGGCCTTTTGTCAAGTGGAATGGTTTGTTTTGTTCTATTACCAAAGGGTCTGGCTTTCAGCTAGAAACTATCACAGAAGCACAGGCAATCGAGTTGGTTAAAGCTAAAATTGAAAAGGAAGCCAACCGCTATGTCCATCAATGGCCAGAATATAAACTAGCCGTAGAAAATGGACGTTGGGGGCCTTAAATTATTGGATAAAGATGGTAAAAAGATTCCCAAAGAAGAGGCGGTGAATGTGACTTTGGAACAAGTGATTGCTTTGGTAGAGGATCAGGGAGGAACGGTCAAAAAGCCCAAGGCTAAGAAGAGTACCAAAAAGACAACAGCGAAAAAGAAAACCACTACTAAAAAGAAGTCAACTAAGAAATAAAAAAAGTAACTATTTAGCCTTTCTCCGAAGAAGTCAAAGAAGGCTAGGAGCCAAGAAAATAGACTAAAAATTTACGAAATAAAAAAGCCCAAAATCAGATGAGTGCTGATTTTGGGCTTCTCTTTTTTAAAGAAAAATAAATAAAAAAGTACTAGCTCTCTCCATTGATGGCAAATACTCCAGTAATTTCTGGAATAGCCGTTTTTATGGTTGATTCTATGCCTGCTTTCATGGTCATGCTACTCATCGAGCAAGTTTTACAAGTGCCAATCCATTTTACCTTAACCTGCATATCCTCCGTAACATCCACCACCTCAATATCCCCCCCATCAGCTTCCAAATGTGGTCGAATAGAAGCCAGGGCATTATCAATCCGTTCAATCAATGCTGTTTTGTCTGTAATCATTGTGTTATATTGTTATTAGCGTATAAAGTCAATCATGCTAAGTACAAAGATACAATTCTTATGCATATTTATACTAATTCTACATAAGTATAACAGGAAAACGCCCAAAATAGATCACTGCAAGGCAAATAATCTGGAAAATAATTCGAAAAGTTTATCTTTGAATAGCGTTTCTGAAAAGCCATAGAGGATTTTTATAAAACCGTACACATTTTCGAAGCCTATGCCAAAGGTCCCAAGGACTCCTTTGGAGCATCCCTAGGGAAAGGCAACGCCTTGCATAGGTCAGGAAAATTACCCCTTAAGGGGTGAAATTTTAATCAAACTACGCAAGCTGTATCCTTTAGGATTCAGGAAAATTCATGAGATTCCAACTTATGTACGGTTTTATAAGGATTTTTAGTGGCTGTACATAAACTACCTACAATATATGAACCGTTCATTTTTCTTGATATTATTGGTCGTCAATAGTGTATCTCTTTTAGCTTATGGTGGATTATTAGTTGCTTATCCACCGTATATTTTTGATAAGCTAAGTGCTTATGCACTCTTCAATTGGGAGGAATTTGCATTTGCCGAAGGGGCAGTGGCTTACTATTTAGTGCAAATCGTTCGATGCTTAGGCGGATGTATTTTGGTTTTTGGAGTGACAGGAGCTTTGTTTTTGACTTTTAATTGGAAACAAGCACAAAAAGGCTTTTGGTATATGCTCTTTTTTACCAATATACTTCCTCTAGCGCTGTTGATGGGTTTTGCCTTCTTTACTACTCGTTTTGGGGTGGTTGAAATGCTTGGGACTCTAATTTTGGGTCTGTCGCTTATGGCTTGGTGGCGATTGAAAGGAGGGGCGAACCCCTAGCGCATCAATTCAAATCCCCCAAATCAGTGGCATAATGAAGTAAATATAAAGACTAAACACCACAATAGACAGCACATTGAGCCAAACTCCAGCCTTGATCATATCCATGATTTTGATACGATTACTACCAAACACAATAGCATTAGGTGCAGTGGCTACGGGCAGCATAAAGGCACAAGAGGCTGCACAGGTGGCTCCAATCATTAGATAATAAGGATGTACGCCTAAGGTCTCAGACATAGCAATCAGCACTGGCAAGACCATAGATACAGTGGCTACATTAGAGGTAATTTCTGTAAGAAAATTAACTGCAGCAATCACTATAAATACAATGATGAAAAAGGGAACTGCCTGCAATAGATGTGCGCTTTCTCCAATCCATTTGGCCAGCCCTGACTGATCAAAAGCTGCTGCCAAAGACAATCCACCACCAAAGAGCAAAATTACCCCCCAAGGGATATTCACCGCAGTATCCCAGTCGAGTACCGTCTGAGGACTGTCATCCTGATCGTCTAGTCCTAGATCCGTTCGATCATTCTTCGGTGAATTTTTAGCAGGAATAATAAATAGCAAAAGCATCGCTCCAAGGGCAATAATAGCATCATGAGGGATATAAGGCTTGAGCCAAAAGGCTCTCGCCAGCCAGCCGCAAGCAGCTAACAAAAATACAATAGCTACCGCCATTTCCTCAAATTTTATAGAACCCAGATCTTTGAGATATGTCTTGATTTGTGCCTCGGTTCCATCATCGCCCTGCATCGAATGCTCCAATTTGACCAAGGGAAAGCCTATTCGTACCAAGTACCACCAACAAATGAAGAGCAAAACCAGCATCACTGGAGTGGCAAAGAGCATCCAAGTGACAAAAGAGACTTCTGCACCTAGGTTTTTACTCACGGCTCCTGCAAAAATAATATTGGTTGGTGTACCAATAATTGTAGCAATGCCACCAATAGAAGCAGAATAGGCGATGCCCAAGAGCAAAGCTTTGGTAAAAGGGGCTTCGATGCTCTGATCATTGCCCTCTTTAGCCAGTTCTTGCACCAAGGAAAGCCCAATAGGCAGCATCATAATTGTTGTAGCGGTATTGCTCAACCACATAGATAGAAAGGCTGTGGCAATCATAAAGCCAAGCACAATTGTACTGGGTTTACTACCAACCTTGAGAATGATATTCAGTGCTACCCTTCGGTGAAGATTCCAGCGCTCGATAGCCGTAGCCAGCATAAAACAGGCAATAAAGAGAAAGATAATGGGCGCTCCGTAGGTTGCTCCCGCTTCTTTAATCGGCATGACTCCCATCAGAGGGAAAAGCAATAGTGGCAGCAGGGCTGTAATGGCAATCGGTACAGCTTCGGTAACCCACCAAGTAGCCATGAGTAGGGTGGCGGCTAGGGTGTAGCGGGCGGGCTCACTCAAGCCTTCAGGCTTAATGAATAAGAGGGTGAGGAAAAAGAGTAAGGGACCAAGGATAAGACCAA
>CAZOLU010000036.1:13876-15856 GCA_964580485.1 uncultured Saprospiraceae bacterium
CAATATGTGCTTTTTTCATAGGGTTCTGGGTTTTTATCCCAAGGGTTTTGTACTTGTTTAGCGTAATTCTTGACTTTTTAGAAGTCTTTAGGCTTCAAAAAAGTCGATCTGCGCAAGCCGTAGCCTTTAGGCTTCAGAATACTATTGATCGAGCGAAGCCTAAAGGCTACGACTTGCGTGGAGATGGCTTCGGGAGCCTATGCCAAAGGTCCCAAGGACTCCTTTGGAGCATCCCTAGGGAAAGACTCCCTGCGCTAAAAACATACAGGGTTTAAACCCCTGGGATTGATTTACCCGATGAAGATAATAATTTTTTATTTTGAACTCATTTAAAAACTATGTTGATGTTCGCTCGGGAAAGATTATGCTTATAGGAAAAGCATAAGACTTTAAGATATGTTGTAACTGTTTAGGAAGGAGAATGCAGGCTAAGGGCTTATCCGTTTTTTTAAGGAGGGGCACCTAAAGGGTCGCTACGCTTCATAGCTGATGCCAAAGGCACCCCTTAGGGGCTATTCGTTCGGCCCTACGGGCTGCTTCCTTCGGTCGCACTATTGCGCATCGCTACGCCTATTAGCAAAGCCTTTCATATGCGCAAAATTAGCAAGCTCCCAAAGCTTGTTTTGAGTACTTGAACAAAAGAAATAGTTGTGATATGGTTTTAAATGAGTTCTTTTTAAGGAGTGCTAAAAATCAAAGTTCAACCCTAGTTTTTCCTGCATCTTTGTGAATATGGCAGGTTGTAGAGCCTGTAAAAGCAGCTCTTTGCCAGAAGAGGGGTGCTGGATTTGTAATGTATAGGCATGCAGCAGCATTTTATCCATCTTCCATTCTTTTCGCATAAAGCGATTTTGAAGCAGGCAGCCATGCTTGAGGTCGCCAATAATGGGGTGGTTGATGCCTTTGAGGTGGCGGCGAATTTGGTGCATGCGACCAGTGATAGGTCTTGCTTCAATCAGGGAGTAGCGTGAAGTAGGAAAGCGACCTGTGGGAATTGGCAAGCTATTTCGAGCAAAGGCCTGAAAATAGGTAGTGGCTGCTTGTAGTCCTCGCTCTGCATGCTTGAGGGGACGATCTACACAAACTTCACCTTCTGGGAAAAATCCACGTACTATGGCTAAGTAGCGTTTTTGGACCATACCAGATTCGAATTGTAGCCTAAGTGCACGAGTGGCCTCGTAGTTGAGCCCGAAAACCAGTACACCACTAGTTTTTCGATCCAGTCGGTGTACTGGAGAGGGGGCTTGCCCCAAATAGGCTTGGAGCAGTGTTGTAGCAAAAATACTAACATCTCGAGCCATGGGACTAGGGTGTACCATCAAGCCCTGCGGTTTGTTGAGAACCAGCATCTCCTCATCTTGATAGAGGATATGATCGCTGATGTTGAAGCCTTGCGCTGAATGGGTAAAAGTCGTTTCCAATAACAATAGATTTGGAACAAAGGTAGTAAATCATTTAGCTTTTAGCCTTTTAATTTGACGAAATTATATGAATAGTAAGATCTACCTGACTAGCTAGTGGCGCAGCGCTGCGGAGGGGCAGTGACCAAAGGGAGCTGGATCTCGTCTCGTCTGCGAAGCTTGACGAGACGAGAGCTGAACCGAATGGTGAACCCCGTAGCATAGCTGATCTCGCCTTTTGGGCGAGATGCCCCTAAAACTCAAACTTCAATTGAATATACGCTGGAGCGTCCACGGCTTTTTGAAGATTGGATGCGGCTAGTCCAATCAGGCGAATTTTATCAAAACTATCTTGATTTTCTTCCAGTAAGTGGAGGGCAATCTTTTGAAACTCCTTCTCCTCATCGATATAATAATCAAAGGTTTTACTACGGGTGATGATCTGAAAATCAGCGGTTTTAACTTTGAGCGTGATGGTTCTACCAAAGTTTTCATTTTTGGAGAGGCGGTAAAAGCATTTTTCGATAATCGGCATGAAAATTTCTTGAATTTTCTCCAAGTCAGATATGTCCTCATTCAT
>CAZOLU010000037.1:0-13104 GCA_964580485.1 uncultured Saprospiraceae bacterium
GCTATAATAGCTTTATAAGTACAATGTCTACTCTGGTGCTATGGCTCTTAATCGGCTTTTGAAGTATACCCCAAAGTAGCCCAAAACTTCTTCACCAAAATTACCCTTAGGATTATAGGGAATTGCAGCCGATAAGCCTTGGTTTCTAATTTCATCTACTTGCAAAAGATAATCATGGGTGATTTGGTCAATAGATAGAAGTTCAACATCAAGGGTATCTCCTGGGTTAAAGGGTGGACCAAAAAACGGAATGCGAATATACTGCCCATCTTGTCCCTCATCATTATAAACAATATAATTATCAACCAAGCTATTACTCAGCGAGTCGTTACTTACCCAAACTTTCAGTCGATAGTGATTCAATAGATTTGGAATATCCTGAAAGTTGTACAACAATTGATAAAAGGTTTGAGGCCCTCCTGGGCCACCTCCCTGCGCCTCTAAAAGTTCCAGACTGTCTAAAGGAACAGAAGGTGGACAAAGGGTAGACGCCGTAAAAAACTCGCCAGAAGCCAAACTAATTGCAATAGTGGCACTATCTCCAGCGTTAATTCCAACACCCGAAATACTATAAGCTCCTGGACTAGATTCTTGAAGGGTATAGGAATTGCCATTAGAAAGGATTAAACTAATATTGGCCGCCTCTATTTTATCAAAGTTGTTGTCTTCATAAAAACTATGTGATTTGGACATCAACACGGTACACACACTATCCGTTGCATCCAAACTGGCTTCAATGATAATACGTTCTGCCGATTCTTCGAGGTCTAAAATGATGACATCTTCGCAAGAGCTTAAAAGCCCGATGGCTAGTGTAAAAAATAGATGATATCTTAAATATTTCATGATCTAGGCTAAGTTATTTGATTTGAAAATTCCAAGTGACCGAAGGTGCGATTCCAAAAAGTGCAATGCGAGTAGCTTGCGTTCCACCATTACCATCATCCGAAAAGTTGATGATGTAGGCATTTTTTCGATTATAAGCATTATAAACCGATACGTTGATGTCAGAATACCAGTGTTTTTTATCGGCTACAATAAAGGTAGCACCCAAATCTAATCGGTGATAATCGGGCATTCGGTCTGCATTTCTACTACTATAAAGGTTAATCACCTGCCCATCCATCTCATATTTTCCGGTTGGGAAGGTTACCGCATCTCCAGTGTAATAGACCCAAGCGGCTGAAAGACTAATGCGTTTGTTGATGTCATAGATGGCTACTAAGGAAATATCATGTGTGCGATCTTGCTGAGCAGAGAACCAAGCGCCTCCGTTGATTTCTTCGAAGGATCTCTTGGAGCTAGACAGGGTGTAGGAAACCCAGCCCGTAAGTTTGCCTTTGCGCTTGCGCAAAAACCACTCGGCTCCATAAGCCCGACCTCTACCAAAAACAAGTTCGGCTTCAAGGTCTTCATTTAAGAAGGTCTCGGCTCCATCCTCATAATCTACCTGATTCCCCAGGTGTTTGTAATAAGCTTCAACACTAAATTCCAGCTGGTTGTCAAGGAAGTTTCTGAAATATCCAGCAGCTACCTGATCGCTATATCCTGGTTTTATGGTAATTGTAGAAGGTAAATACAAGTCGGTTGGTAATCCTGAGGTAGCATTGGAAAGTAGATGCAGGTATTGGTAGTTTCTGTTGTAAGAAGCCTTTACAGAACTACGCTCATCTAAGAGATAAACGGCATTAAGTCGCGGTTCTATCCCATAGTAGCTGTTGAAAAACTGCCCAGAACTGTAGGAGGTCGATGAAGTTTCTTGATTATACTCATCATATTCCTTATGGGTAAAGGGGCCAATATTGTTGAACATACTTAGTCGAAGACCATAGTTTAAGGCGAGTTTATTGCTAACTTTTTGTTTGTTGGAAATGTAAATTCCAGATTCTAACGCATATTTAGCATCTAGCTCCACGGCTGCTACTTGGTTTCCATCTCCGTTAATTACAGAAAATGCTCCAGGATCAAAATCGTGGTATAAAGATCTCCATCCAAACTGAATACTATTTTTAGGGTTTAAATACCAACTATAGTCCTGTTGTAGGTTGAAGTTCTGAATTCCTGCCCCAAGGTTGATGGTGACTTCATCATTGGCCACTCCAAAACCATAATTATAATCAGAATAAAAGAAGGTGGTATTGGCAAAAAGCTTTTCGTCAAAAATATGATTCCAACGCAGGGTGGCTGTAGCATTTCCCCAATCAATCCCATTCCCCTCAAATTTGAAGACATCTCTTCCAAAGTAGCCCGAGGCATAGATACGGTCTTTTTTTCCTAACTTATAGTTGGCCTTGATGTTAAAGTCGTAGAAATAAAGAGATGTCCCATCCAGTTGATCAGTAAACAACTTGGCCATCACATCTGCATAGGTTCTGCGCCCCGAAACAATAAAAGAGCCTTTATCTTTTACAATAGGCCCTTCGACTGTGAGGCGAGAAGATATTAGCCCCAGCCCCCCATTAACCGCAAAGCGTTTGTTGTTGCCATTTTTCATGCGTACATCCATCACCGAAGATAGCCGTCCCCCATATTGTGCAGGGATTCCACCCTTGTAGAGCTTTACATCTTTCAAAGCATCGGAATTAAAAACAGAGAAAAACCCTAGGAGGTGAGCCGCATTATAAACTGGAGCTTCATCCAAAAGAATTAGGTTTTGGTCGGCATTTCCTCCACGCACAAAAAAACCACTTCCGCCTTCACTAGCAGGACTGATACCAGGCATCAATTGAAGCGTTTTCACAATATCTTGCTCTCCAAAAATAACAGGTACTTTTTTGGCTTCATTCATATCGAGCGAAACTACCGACATTTCAGTACTCTTTACGTTCTCATCTGTACGCTCATCCGTAACCACTACCTCTTCTATTTGAGAGGACTGCGGAAATAATTCTACGTTAATTTGAAGATCCTCTGTAAGGTTGATGGTGTCTAGTTTGCTGTCATAGCCCATAAATGAAAAGGCCACCACATGCGTTCCCTCAGGCAGGGTCAGTGCAAAATAGCCATACTCATTGGTAGAAACCCCTTGCCCAGTTTCAGGAATGGCTACATTCCCAAATAGGAGCTCTTCCCCCGACTCCCCATCACGGAGATAACCACTTAGGGTATAAGTAGTCTGCGCATAGGTGTTTTGTAGGAGCAGTAGCGCAAAAATGACCAGTAATAATTTTTTCATGTTCGTTCCTTGATAGGTAAATTCTTGAATTTGATTAGTCCATAAAACTATACACTTATCTAAGCGTAGATTTTTGAATTTTGGTTGTTACTTTTAGATCAATCTAGGTATTCTGTCGATCATCTTTCAATATTTCTATATCAATTTATTTTAGTTGATAAGCTCAACTATTTAAAATGTTTGCCTGAATTTTTAGCAGAGTTTCAAACATTCTTTGCATTTCCTCATCGTCTATTCCTTCCGACAGGTGCTCAATTACCTGTTGCTCAACCTTTCTTGCTTTTGCCAATAACTCCATACCTTGTTTGGTGATAACAATTTGTTTTTTGCGCTTATCTTTGGGATCTGTAATTCGAGCCAATAGTTTGCGTTCTTGCAATTTGTTTAATTGCCTTAGAATAGCGGATTTATCTTTGTTCATGAGATCTGCAAGATCCTGTTGGATAAGGTCTTCACCCGTTTCCAAAATATTCAAAATCGCAAACTGCTCCATAGATAGATTCAAGTCTGCTTTCTGCATAGTAAGTTGTACCCGATGCATATACATGTGCATCGTTTTTACCATGATTCTTGGTAAAGCAGGAAACTTTTTATTGTCTAAAAGCTGATTAAGTTGATTCATGTTGAAATTTAGTTGATAATATCAACGATTTGCAAATGTAGAATAAGTTTTGGAGGAAATTGTTTAAGCTGTAGTAGCATTATTAAAATTTTAACACATAGAATTATTGGTCAATTCTTTTTTGAAGTAGTTGCTTGAGAGGATGTTTGGAGGATCAATCTTTTTAAAGAGTTCGATTTTTTATGTAATTTCAACAAACTGAGCAAACTCACGTTCTAAGCTAAAAATAAAAAGATGATGAAATTTATTGGACTATTGTTAATGATGTTTTGGGGACCTATTTATTTAGCTGCACAATGCAACAGTACTTTTAGTGTTCCCAATACGCTTTGTGTGGGGGATAGTGTTTTATTTCAAAATAATTCTACGGCTGCAACTACTTATCAATGGTGGGTAGATGGCACTCAGGTGGCAAGTAGCACAGATTTGAATTATATTTTTAATAATGCGGGAGCCTACAACATCCAACTCATAGCTATTGATGGAGCTTGTCAGGATACAAGTACTGCTACGGTTAGTGTTAATAACAATCCTCAGCTGATGATGAATGCCAATCCTGCTAGTTGCCATGGGTTGAGTGATGGGGCTGCTTTTGCGGTGGCTAGTGGAACTGCTGCGCCTTATAGCTATCAGTGGTCGAATGGCGCAAGCAATAATATCAACCCCAATATCAGTGCAGGCACTTATAGCGTAACCGTAACCGATCAAAATGCCTGTACTACGGTGGATTCTACCATAGTTATAGAACCTCTAGCTTTAAACCCCCAGGTGAGTGTAGATAGTCAAATTTTATGTGGGGGTGCTGCTACGGGAGTGGCTACGGTGACCCTTAGCACCGGCTTTCCTCCCTTTAGTTATGCTTGGTCAAGTGGGGAATTTACGGCCACAGCTACGGCATTAAGCGGTGGTCTGCAAACTGTTACGGTTTTAGATGCCAATAACTGTATTGCTACGGATACCTTTGCTATTTTGGAATTAAATCCTCCAATTCTGAGCAATGCCGTCATCAACAATGTCAGTATTTCTGGCAACTGCGATGGCACACTTAGTATTTCCCCATCAGGAGGTAGTGGAAGCCTTAGTTTCACTTGGTTTGATGGCAATACTACTGATCTAAGCTTAGATAGTTTATGTGAGGGGATTTACAGCATCAGCATCTTTGATACTACGGGGTGTTTTATTAGCGATACCTTGAGCATAGGAGCAGATAGTAGTGTGGCTGTATTCTGGCAAGAAATTCCAGAACTCAAGTATTATCCCAATCCTATTTTGGGAGATGATTTGTATATTGAGGGGCTAAATCAAGGTGCGCACTATCGTATTTTTGGTTTGCAAGGTCGGGAATGGAGCCGCGCAACCATACAAAGTACCGATCAAATTTTAAAGATAAATACCAATGCTTGGCCTAAAGGCCTCTATTTCCTAGAAATAGAAACCCATCAAGGCCTTCGTCAAACCCTAAAAGTATTAAAAACATAAGCAATGCAACAAAATCTTCTTCAACAAAACAATCAAGTACTTAGCCCCAAGTATCGCCCTAGTCAAAATTTTTACGATAGTGATAAAATCTTGCAGCATTATTTGCATAGTCATCTGCAAGCCTCACACCTTGCTTATATGGACGACCCCCTGCGCAAGCTTGGGGCAAAGGCCGCCAGTATCATGAACAGCCTTTCGCTCAAGGCAGATAAACAGGGCCCTACGTTACGCAAGCGAAATTTCCTAGGCGAGCGTATTGATGAAATAGAATTTCATCCCGCTTATGAGCAGCTCAAAGCCATTGCTGTAGAATCACAGATGTTTCGCGTGAAATGGGAACCTGAGCTACGTAGTCGCTTTGCAGGAGAACGCAATCGCCTGAGTTTTGCAGCAGGCTATATTTATGCTATGTCTGAAAGTGGTTTGTACTGCCCTCTTTGTATGACGGATGGTGTGGCCCTTCTAATTGACCGATATTGCAAAGAGGAAGATCAGGAGCGACTCATACCCCGTATTTATACAGATCATGCAGCAGAGCTATTTACCGGAGCTATGTTTCTTACAGAAAAAGCTGGAGGCTCAGATATAGGGGCGAATCTTGTTAGAGCGGTACATCAACAGGGCGATCAGTGGTTATTGACTGGCGAAAAATGGTTTTGCAGCAATGCTAGTGCCGAAATTATTTTTGCTTTGGCACGTACACGACCTGAGATTGCAGGCACAAGAGGTTTGGGCATTTTTCTCATAGAACCTTATCGCAATAAAGCGGTTAAGCAGTCTATGGATTTGGTGCGTTTGAAAGATAAGCTGGGCACCCGTTCGATGGCAAGTGGAGAATATTTGTTGCAGGATACTCCAGCTACTTTGGTAGGAGGGAAGACCGAAGGGTTCAAGATTATGACGGATATGATCAACCTCTCTCGTTTATACAATTCTATTGCAGCGATTTCGGGGCTGCGCCGAGCATTGATCGAGGCTTATCAGTTTCTTTCGCATCGGGTAGCATTTGGAAAATCTGCTTTAGAGCATGCGATGATTCGCAGTAAGCTGCAGGAGTTAGGTGCCTTAAATTTGGGTAATTTTTACAGCACTTGGCGTGTGATAGAGTTGCTAGATCTTGCCGAGCTAGGAGATCAGCAAGCTGCACAGCAGCTACGATTTTTAACCCCCATGATTAAGAAAACTACTGCAGCTGCCGCAGTTTATGGGGTTCGAGAGTCGATGGAATTAATGGGAGGAATGGGCTATATCGAAGATGGGGTTATCCCTAAAGTGATGCGAGATGTCATGGTGCTGCCAATTTGGGAAGGTGCTGGCAATATCATGGTTTTAGATATGTTGCGCGCAGCACTAAAGTCGGATGGCTTGCAACTTGTATTGGCAGAGGTTGAGCATCAACTTCAAGATGCTGCTGCTGAGAATCCCGAATTTGAACAGTTGATTACGGCATTTAAAGCCTTAGAAGGCTTGATCTCTGCATTGTTTAATGCTCCTCAGGAGGTGATGGAAGCTACGGCTAAGCCTGCTTTTGAGCAATTGAGCCAGTATTATCAACTGAGCTGCTTGTTGCGTTACCAAGATGAAGACAGCCAAGTTTGGATAGCTCCTGCGATTCGACATTATCAGCAGCAGCTACTACCTTCCATGGGACTCTTGCAGCCCGCCGCTGTTGAAGAAGTGAAAGCTTTGATGGGCTGGGAGTTTTAGTTTCAAGATTAAATACAAGTCATCCCTTATCTTGAGCGCATAGGATCAGACTCAAAATGCATTTGCTTGGCAGAGTGGGCTAGACTAAGAGACCCAAAAACTAGATGATATACATCCTGTCTTTGGGTCTCTAAGTCTAGTGTCTTATCATCTCTGCTATTCAGCTGATTTAAAGCTACTTAATTATGCTACCACCACTCTAATAAATTTAAGGTATGACTTGTATTTAGTACCTCATCGCTATAGCTTTAGTCGATTTTTCGAAAAAACTCAGCTCCATTAGTGGAAGCATCAAAATTCAGAGGTCGTAGATCACTCCAATGGGTATGGATTTTATTATTATTAACCGTTAATTTCAAAAGGAGTACCCCTTGAGCCGGTTGCTGGTCGGGGCTACTGTGGATTGGACGGTGTGAACTATAGTGCAATGCAATACCATTGTTAATATTTTCAACACGGGCTACAATCCTTCCATCAAGTTCAAGCCGAGAACTGCCTTGAACCGTTAGCTTGCCAATAAGTTTACCATCCTCTTCTTCAATAACAAGTTTATAGTCTGTACCAGAATTGGGATCTTGATATTCAAATTCACCTACCCAACTAAAGTTATTAGCATTCTGATTAACCTTAGAAAGGTCAGTAATGGTAGAGTTGTTGTTAATACCACGTTGTGCTTGAATTTGGAAACTAAAACAAATAAGCAGGCTTAGTATACCCGAAAGCGTAAGAATCGATCTCATAGGATGGATGTGTTTAAGGTGTTATGTAATTATTGATAAATATAAGTCTTTGAAAAACAATAGTAAGATTATCTAAGATTATGCCAACGAGTTAGTAAATATGGTGATTTTGCTTAGTTTTTTTGAGTTTCATTGAAGTGAGTGGCTACCTAAAAAGAGAGCCATCCTTTGAAAGGACAGCTCGTATTTTTGTAAACAGAGATTGTGTTATGGGTTTTGTATAGACCTCGATCAAACATGTCTTGCTCGATCTTCCGTAGCCGCCAAGGCTGCTTCTTTAACCGCTTCCGTAAAGGTAGGGTGAGGGTGGCTATAACGCGACATATCTTCGGCCGAAGCCCGAAACTCCATAGCTGCTACCGCCTCAATGATTAGATCTGCACAACGAGCACCGATCATGTGTACACCTAAAACTTCATCAGTTTCCTTGTGCGCCAAAATTTTAACAAATCCATTAGTGTCGGTACTTGCACGAGCACGTCCCAACGCTTTGAAAGGGAACTTACCGACCTTGTAGGGAACGCCAGCCTCTTTGAGCTCTTCTTCAGTTTGCCCAACAGCAGCCACTTCGGGCCAAGTGTAAACCACTCCAGGAATAAGATTGTAATTGATATGTGGTTTTTGTCCAGCTAGATATTCTGCCAAATAGACCCCTTCTTCTTCGGCTTTATGAGCCAACATTGCCCCACGTACCACGTCACCAATAGCAAAAACCCCTTCCACATTAGTTTGCATGTGGTCATCAATTTTAATACGACCACGATCATCTTTTTCTACACCTACATTTTCCAAACCAAGAGCATCTGTGTATGGGTGACGACCAATAGCAACCAAACAGTAGTCGGCTTCAATTGTCAATTCTTTTTGGTTTTTACGAGATTCTGCTTTGAGTGTAATATTTTCTCCATTGTTGACTACCCCCGTTACCATGTGGTTGAGGTGAAACTGAATGCCCAACTCTTTTTTAAGTACTTTTCGCATTTCACGACCCAAATCTGCATCCATACCTCCGAGTACTGTATCTTGGTATTCTACTACATGAATTTCAGTTCCCAAACGGGCAAATACAGAACCCAATTCTAACCCGATAACTCCCGCACCAATAATAGCCATTTTACCAGGAACTTCTTTGAGATTTAAAGCTTCCGTAGAGGTAATGATGCGTTTTTTATCGTAGTTGAAAGAGGCTGGAGTGATGGGTTTAGAGCCTGTGGCAATAATGACTTTATCCGTTTCAATTTTTTGAACTTCGCCTTCTCCGTCCTTAGGAGCAATTTGAATTTCATGACGGCTCAAGAAAGATCCATGCCCAGTATAGACATCAATTTTATTCTTATCCATCAAAAACTTTACCCCTTTACAGGTTTGCTCTACTACCTCATCTTTGCGAGAGATCATTTGTTCCATATTCACTTCTAGACCACTGATATTGATTCCATGCGTTTGGAATTTTTTCTCAGCAATATGGTAATGTTCAGAAGAATCTAGGAGTGCCTTAGAAGGAATGCAGCCTACATTGAGACAAGTTCCCCCAAGGGTAGGGTAACGCTCGATAATCGCCGTTTTTAATCCTAATTGGGCTGCACGAATTGCAGCTACATATCCTCCGGGGCCTGAGCCAATAATCGTAACATCGTATTTCATGTGATCGGTATATTTAAGGCATTTAAAATTTAATTGTTGACTTGTTTTTTATTGTTGTTGGGCGTATTTTGATTTTGCTGTTGTTGTAAAATCCATTGTTGTTGGGCTTGCAAGGCCTTTAATTTGAATTGTCGAGCGCGGCGGCGACTAGAGCGCATCGCCAATAATGCCGTAAAGAAAAAGATGAGCCCAATTGCAATATAGGGCCAATTGTAGGTCGCCTCAATCAAAAACTCTTTAAAGTTGAGCCAACCCGTTTGTGCACCAGTGGCGATACGGTCGCTAAAAGCGGCTTCTGCCTCTGCTTTTTCGGCTATTTCCTGATAAAAAGTAGCCGTGATGGTACTTGTTGCAGTCTTTTGGGTCAGCAAACGCGCTGTACGGGTAACCGCCTCTATTTCTTCGGTGATTTCGTCCAGCTCTCTCTGAATCGGAAGTACATCCTCTGCTTTTTTAGCATTTTTCATGAACAACTCCAAGCGTGCTTTGGCCTCGTATTTATTCTCTAGGCGAGTTTTTAGATCTACAAACTGTGCGCTGAGGTCTTGTTTCCAAAGGCGTTTCTCCCGAATCACCACTGCAAGATCACGAAGTTCATCCATAATGGGTTGGAAATGCTCTGGAGCTGTACGAATAATGAGCGTATTCTCTAATCGAAACTCGGTATTGCGTTCTTCTTCACTTTCAATTTTGGCTCCTCTTTGCTCCACCATCTGGCGGATAGCCACATAAGCTTCGTCATAATTGCGTACACCAAGTAGAATTGCTCCATTTTCAATTTTCGATTGCTTTTCGTTGAGAATAGAGTCTAAACGCATGGAATCTTCTGCACTAGGTCGAATATTCGTACTCGTGCGGCTTTCTTCTCCATATTGTGCTAAAATCGCTTCAACTTGGGGGGCTGCAGAGGCATCTAAGGCCATACCCAAGGCTTTAGTTTCTTCAGAAGGGGGGACCGGAAGTTCATCAAGCTCTGTAATGAGTTTTTTGAAACGGTCAAGCATTTCTTGCTCATCGGCAAGCTTTGCTTCTTGTTGTACTTTTTCCACCTGTTCCTCTTTCACTTGTTGGCAGGCACTGCTGATGAACAAGAGGACTACACTCCAGAAAAAAACTTGATAGAATGTCTTGAACATGAAAAGTTTTTAAGGTTAATGTGAATATAGATGATGATAAAAGGGGTATGTGATGGGGGATTTTCTAGTGTACAAATATATAAACTCCTCGGCAATAACCCTATTTGCAGGGCTTTTTTCTTGAGATTATTAGTCTTTGCTGGTTTTGGGTAGCGACGCCCTTGCTTGGAGCAAGGGCGTCGCTCCTGTGCGGGTGCGCAAGCAAGACCGTAGCTTATCTACGGTCTTGCTCAAAAAAATTAGGATTTCGCCTGTGTCAATACAGTCGTCTGCGTAGCATCCAAAATTTTACGAACCTCCTCTGGGGTAGGCGCTTGAGCATAGATGCGCAAAACGGGCTCTGTTCCCGAAGGACGAATCATCACCCAACTATCCTCATTGAGATAAAACTTAAATCCATCTAGGTCCTCTGTACGCTGAATTGGATAGGAACCAAAATGGCTAAAAGCACCCTGTTTACATTGTTCTACTACGGCTAGTTTCAATTCCTGACTTAGATGCAAATCATCTCGGTTGAAGGAGAAGGGCCCCACTAGCTCGTAAATTTCCTCAATAAGTTCTGCTAGCGTCTTGTTAGTTTTTGCCATAAACTCAAAAAGGATCAAGCCCATCCAAATGCCATCTCTTTCTGGAATATGCCCAGCAGCAGCAATTCCGCCAGACTCTTCGCCGCCTACCAAGACCTTTTCATTGGTCATGATTTCAGCAATATATTTAAAGCCAATTTTAGTTACCTCGCATTCCAACCCATAAAGCTCACAAAGCTTTTTCACTTTATCCGTTACTGAAAAAGTAACCACGACTTTGCCATCCATACCCTTGTATTTGTGAAGATAATGGATCAGGAGGAGTAGGATATGATGAGAATCTACAAAATTTCCATTTTCATCATAAAGCCCAATACGATCCGCATCCCCATCATTGGCAAGTCCTACATTGATGCTATCGGTATTGGCAATGAAATCGGAAAGCTCTTGTAAATTGCGGTGGATAGGCTCAGGAGCCTGCCCATTGAAACTTGGGTTATAACTACAATGCAACTCTGTAATCCCATTCAACAAACGACGCATCACATTCTGCCCAGCACCATACATTGCATCATAAGCAACATCCACAAAAGAATTATTGATGGTATCCAAATCAAAACCTGCCTTACAAGCATCTACATAGAGTTGTTCTAAATCTACATACTCTAAAAGTCCCTCTTCTTCGTATTGGTCAAGACTTGCCAGTGCTTGTTGAGGTACTTCTTCAGGAATCAGGGCTTCTACCGTAGCAATATCTTTGGGAATAGTCGGCCCGCCATAACTAGATTTGAGCTTGTACCCATTATAACTAGGAGGATTGTGACTCGCAGTAATTACTACCCCCATAAATGCCTTCATCTCCACTACCCCCAAAGAAACCATAGGTGTAGAAACAAAACCTTTGGCCAGATATACTTTTAACCCCGCATCACAAAGAATTTGAGTTGCAGCTTCTGCAAACATAGCTCCTGCAAAACGACAGTCGTGTCCAACCACTACTGTAGACCCGCCTTCTTGCTTTACAAAAGCGGCTGTAGCAGCAGCCACTCGCTTCACGTTATCTACGGTATATTCCTTTGCAATAATCGCTCTCCAACCATCCGTTCCAAATTTAATCTTAGTCATACACTGCTTATTTTTATTTATAGTCGATAATATTTCAGTTTTAGAATGCACCAAAAATAATCAAAAAATAGTAGCAAGCTTGTTTGTATCCATTAAAAATCTAAATTTTTATAAAATTGTAAAATAAACTATATTTGCAGAATTATTGGCTGAGACTAAGATCTAAAAATGGAAGACACTTATCGACATAAAGGGATGCGCAGGCGTTTGTTGGATCAACTTAGGGGAAAAGGCATCCATGATGAGGCATTGCTAAAGGCGATGTATGCTGTCCCTAGACACTTTTTTTTAGATAAGGCTTTTGAGGAGTTGGCTTATGAAGATCGTGCTATGCCTATTGATGCTGGACAAACGATCTCCCAGCCTTTTACAGTGGCTTATCAAACGCAACTTCTAGAGGTAAAAAAAAGAGCTAAAGTGCTCGAAATAGGCACAGGCTCAGGCTATCAGGCTGCAATATTAGGAATGATGGGTGCTAGGGTTTATACTTTAGAGCGACAGGAAACTCTCCATCATACGGCAAAGGCCATTTTGCAAAAATTGGGGCTGCTCAATGTACGGTCTTATTTTAAAGATGGGTATTTAGGCTTGGGCGAATTTGCACCCTTTGATCGAATCTTACTCACCTGTGCTGCTACCGAAGTACCTCAAACGCTATTGAACCAGTTGAGCATTGGGGGAATCTTGGTGATTCCTCTAGGAGATGAACAACAACAACAAATGCTGAGAATCAAACGCATCAGTCAATTGGATTATGCAGAAGAGAAATTCGACTATTTTCGCTTTGTACCCTTTTTAAAAGGTAAAAAATATCAGGCGAAATAACATAAAGTCAATTAAAGTTACGTTAGATATATACACTCCTCATTTAGAAAGATTATACCAACACACTCTATACTCTATAAGTTTTAATATCTAATACACGAAGCAAAATTACGCTATTTTCCCT
>CAZOLU010000037.1:13114-15847 GCA_964580485.1 uncultured Saprospiraceae bacterium
ATTAAACTAATAGCAGATGACCCCTATTGTTCTTTTTATACTCTACCTTGCTTCGTTTGTTTACTGTATCTATCGGTTTCAGTTTTTTAAAGCATGGGCATTAGACAAATTTTCAATTAGTGCAATTTTTTTGATCAAAGTTGTAGTGGCTGGCTTGTATGGTTATATCCATCAATTTTATTTTGATGGGGGGGATACCTTACTTTACTTTGAGGAAAGTAATCGGATTGCTCAAACATTTTTTCAATATCCCAGCTATTATATTCAATCTATTTTAGGCATGAGTCCTCCTGTACCAGATGCAGAGGTGTATATTTATCCGAGTACTCATTTCATAAAAAAGGATTTAGGAACTTATGTAATTGTGCATTTACATGCTCTACCATTGATGTTTTCTGCTGGTTCCTATGCTGTTCACACGATTTTTGTGGCATTTTTGAGTCTGATCGCTAGCCTAAATATGTATAAGGTTTTTAGTAAAATTGTTCCTCAGTTTCCCAAATTGTTAATCTTAGCTACGTTTTTTCTACCCTCTGCTTTGTTTTGGACCTCTGGATTTCATAAAGATCTATGGGTGTATCTTGGGTTGAGTTGGGTATTGACGGGGCTACTTGCACTTTATGAGCAAAAGAGGATGCAGAAGGCAATAGGGTTTTTATTTTTAGGTTTAATTACGGTTGGCTTATTCCGAAACTATTTACTTTTGCTCATTTTTCCAGCAATGACTGCTTATTTGTGGACGATTTACAGTCGATATGCTTTCCCTGTGTTACGTTTTTCGGCTACCTATCTGGGACTAGCGGTTTTCCTAGTAATGTTTACCAATGTTTTGGGAATTGATATCCTAGGGATTTTATCTGCAAGGCAACATGAATTTCTGGCGGAAAAAGGTGGATCTTCTATTATGCACTTGGTTCCTTGGGAACCGAACTTTCTAGGATTTATATCTTTTTTTCCTAATGCTATGACTAATGCGGCATTCCGTCCGTTTTTTTGGAATTGTCAAGACTTTTTACAGTATTTGGCGGCTTTTGAAATTGCAGTGTTTTGGGCAGCTGGCTTGTTTTGTATTCGCTTTTCAGGTATCAAACAATGGCATCCGATTAGTTATTTATTATTGACCTATGCACTAAGCAATCTCTTACTAATTGGATATTTAGTCGGCAACTTGGGAACCATAGCGCGCTATCGTGCCATCGCCTTGGGCTTTCTGGCTATTGTGTTTTTACAGCTTTTTAAAGCGGTAAAGCAGAACGTTAGGTCCTCAACTCCAAAATTTGTAAAACCTGAGGCGAAACTACCATCCGAGCATTTATAATACGGTGTTTTTTAGTAGTTGATAGTAAAAGTCTACGGCATTGAAGTAGTCTTTTTCCGCTAATGCTTGATCTATATTGCTAGCTACCTTATGGTAATCTTCTTCATGAAATTGTAATGGACTAAACTGATAGCAATTGGGGCTGATGGGGTGAAATGCACTATAAAAACCACTATATTGTTCTATGCCAGGGAAAACAATAGGGTTATCCATGCATTGTTTAATCGTAGTTTCTAAAACATCAAAAGCATAACCCTGAGTTAGAGAGCTTTGGGCTGAGCCCAAACTATCGGTCCAGCTTAGATTGAATTGCTTTAAGCTGGGAGCTATTGCTTGCTTTAGGGCTGTAGATCGCATATCTGGGGGGAGTTGCCATTCTATGGTTGCTTGACCGCCATCTGTTCCCAAGTCTTTTAGGTTTTGCACCTCCAAATCTGCATAGAGTGCCGTCGCCAGCTTTGCATTGCTTTTGAGGTCTTCTTCCATCCAGTTGCCCAATAAAGACCTATTAGCCATCAACCATTTACTTTGAAAAGGCAATTCTGCCAACAAGCGTTTTTCTAGACTTTGGGTGTAGCCCCCCTGCCAATCAACAGCAAAGGATTTTTGTTGCAAGTGTTGCAATCGTTCTTGTAATGCTTCATAATCCGTTGCGTCAATTTGGCTATAAAGCAGCTGTTGCTCACCACAACCTACCCAAGCTACTGGTTTTTGAATATTCAAACACCCATCTAAGGCTACTTGACCATTACAAGCATATATAGCGGCAGGATTGATCCCTGACTTTTTGAAGAAAGAGGCAATAGCTGTCCAACTCTTGCTACTATCTGCTGCAAAACGCAGAGCTAGAATCATACTACGTTCTGGAATTTCCTGTGCTTCAAGCAATTGTTCCCAAGCTTCGAGTAGGGCTGTGCTCATCGCTTTACTTTCCATACTGCCCGCCCCCCAAATCTTGCCCTCTGCTACTTTACCCATAAATGGACTAAAGCTCCACTGAGGGAGGGATTCCAAGCTGGGTTCTCTCAGCACTAAATCGCCGACCAGTAGAATAGGCTGGAGTTTAGGGTCAATGCCTTTCCAGACGAAGACAACAGCTTGCTCCAAATATTCTATTTTGATATTCGGAGATTCATAAATTCGCTGAAAGTTCTTTTGAACAAACTGTTTTAGATCTCGCTGTATTTGTTGATTTAGACTGTCGGCTTGTGGAGCTACTGTACGCAATTTTAAACAAGCACTGAGTCGTTCCAACACTTTAGGGGTCTTAGTAGTTGACGGAGTAATCGTTTTTACCGCTACCTGGGGACTCGGCAGTGTAAGGGTATTGAACAGGCTGATGCTGCCTAAAATGATTAAGACAAATAGAATTAGAATTAACAGTAATTTGCGCATGATTTAGAAATTTCAGAGCC
>CAZOLU010000038.1:0-4796 GCA_964580485.1 uncultured Saprospiraceae bacterium
CTCGCACAGCATTATGTAATAACTTTCTGGACGCAGCACTAAGGCTGTTATTGTGTACTTTGTAATTCTTTTTGAGGCCCTTGAGGCTCCTGTGCTTGCTGCTGAGGCTGGTAGTCGGGATTGATCGCCTTCCATTTTTGGTTGTACTCATCTGCTTTTTGCAGATTTGCGGCGAGCTGAGCTTCGTTGCCTTGCTGCTGTGCAATTTGAGCCATTTGGCGATAGGCAATTTCTAGGTTGAAGAGAATGCTCACATTTTGTGGACTCAGCTCCAAGGCTTTGGAAAAATACTCTACCGCTTTATTATGTCGCTGACTCAATCCATTGGCAACTCCCAGTAAGCGCAACACCTCAAAATCTGTACCCTTGGCCCATTCATTCGCCTCCTCCAAAGCAGCTAAGGCATCTACTATTCTCCCCATTTTCTCCCCCAATAATTTTCCTTTTTCTCTCAAAGCTACCGTCATATTAACTGGTACATCTGCATGATCTGGACGAAGTCGATTAACTTCTCGATAGGCTTTAATACCTCCATCAAACAGTTGGAGGGCATCTTCGATGCGATTGGCATTTCTACGCAGTTCTGCCAACATGATGTGTGCATTCCCATACAAAAGCCAAGCATTATTATAGGTAGGATGCAGATCAATAGCTGTTTTAGAATGCTCTAATGCTTTTTCCAACATACTGGTTTTCTCTACCACATCCGTCAATCCTCTAGCTTTATCCTGCAATACCCCAGATACGGCATTATTCAACTTAGCACTATTAGGACTTACATCAATATCTTGTGTAAATAAGGTATAATCATTTTTCCAATCAAAGTTGCGTGTAAATGTTTTAATACTATACAAAAAGGTAAGCGACCCTAGTACAATCATAGGAATCATCATATGCTTAGCAGAAGCTCCCTCTTTGTTTTGAGCATTAACCAAACGCCCTAGCCCCAATAGACCTAAGCCACAGAGCATACTAAAGCCAATAGAAGGCATAAACATAAAACGTTCCGCCATGTTGGTACCAATTGGGAAAAAGAGGTTGGAAACTACAGAAAAGGTAGCTGCGTAAAAAATCAGTGCAAAGGCATAGGGTTTACGTTTCAACAATCCTATAAAGGCCAGTACAGCCATCCCCAAATGTATCAACAAAGAGAATAAGGGTTTGGGATCTGTCAATTTGGGAATATCATCCTTCACCCCCCGAATATGCTTAGGGTAGTAGTCATTGGTTAGGGGTTGGGGAACTGCCAATAAGCGAAGGTATTCTGCCCAAGTCCAAAGAATCATCCCATATTTGTAGGTGCTACAGTTTTTACAAGCTTTATCGTCAAAAGTGACATATTTTCGAGTGCCATCTGGCTGTTCTTGCAACTTCATGAAGGGATCATTCATCAACTCAATAGCAGGCTTTTTATATTCCCCATCACTATAAATAATAGGATTTCTCACACCAAACCAAAAGACTAAAGCCGCTACGACAAAGGGAAGTGTTCGTAAGGCGATAGTAGTTATGTCCGTTTGTTTTCTAAAAAAGAAGATAGCGGCAGGAATAATGGCTAAAAAGGGAATGGCACTCTCTTTGGAAAATAAGGCAATGAAATAAACCAGCACGGCTCCGATCATATAAAACAAGGCCTTGGCATGACCAATGGATTTCATCACCCAATAGGTTGCCAGCACAGAGCCCAAGGTCACCATAATTTCATCTCGCCCTTTGATGTTGGCTACCGCTTCGGTATGCAAAGGGTGTGCTGCAAAAAGTATAGCCACAGCAAAGGCTAAAAACATGGCAGAGAACCCACGCTTGTCGTTTGGATCAAACATGGCCAGCATCCACAAATACAACACTAGACAGAGCAATCCAAATAAAATAGCATTAACAGCATGACTGATCGCAGGACTCCCCACATAATTGATATCCCCATCAATATCGGGCATAGGCTGCCCTGGAGGGACAACTATATTCATCGTCAGTTCCTCTTTGGTAGAGCCAACTACGGTATGTTCTGGATTATTGAAACGGCGCAGTACCTCCTCTTTTTTGGATGGAGGAATGACTACTTGTCGGGCCACCGCCATTTTTTGATTGTTCTTATTCACCTGCCCAAATAGCTGGTTTTCTATCGCAAACATAGCTACGGTAAAGGGACGGTAACGACCTCCACTTACCAAGTTGCGTTTCCCTCCAAAAAAGCCTACAAAAGTATCCTCTCCCCAAATGCCTGCCATTCCTTTCAAGCCTTTTTTGGTAAACTTGTTGCGCTCAATCACAATACTATCATCCACCGCATATTCATTCCCCAAAGTATTGGCATAAAGCAAACACCCAAAAATAAGTACTATCCACATTTGCAGCTGTTTGTTGGCCCAAAAACCCACTGCGGGGACGACTTCTTTGACTTTAGACTTTTTAGAGCTAGACTTTTGCGTTACCACTTTCTTTTTAACAATCTTCTTCTCCTTACCTTGCTTACCTTTTTGAGAGGAAGCTCCTTGAGTTGACTGCTTTTTATGTTTCTTCTTCTTTGCCATAGATATATGCGAATATGTTGCAAGCTATTGCTGATAATTTCTATCCTTAATTTTGGAATTGTAATAATACTAAAAAAACGGCAATACGTCCAAATTTGCTTCCAGTATAAAGTTGGACTATAAGAATATGCACAAATTAATTTACCTTTGTCCATCTTTTGAAATGAAGTTCTTTAAAGATTGTATTTCGTAATGAAATTTTTAGCTATTTTTTCTCTAATGAAGCATATAAAACCGTACATATTTTCGAAGCCTATGCCAAAGGTCCCAAGGACTCCTTTGGGGCATCCCTAGGGAAAGGATTCAGTAAAATTCATTGAATTTCAATTAGTGTACAGTCTTATAACAAGTTTCACCTAAAGGATAGTTTTCAAACAACTTCATTACAAAGATAAAGATCTTTAGAGCTAAATCTGCTGAATTTGAGGATTTATAGCACAAAAAACATAAGTCATCCCTTATCTTGAGCCCATAGAGCAGATTAAATATTGCATTTGCTTGGCATCTTTGGCTAGACTATACCATGGGTGTCATCTCTACTATTCAGTTGATTTAAAGCCACTTAATTATGCTACCACCACTTTGGTAGATTTAAGGGATGACTCATATCCTTCCTAAAAAGTTAGGAGCTTATCGCACATTAAAAGTGTAGATGTTGCCATTGTCCATCGTCAAGGTAGCAGTACCATCTCCGTTGTAAACCACGCTTCCTGTTCGGCTAAAGCTATTGCCATTGTCTACGGCACCTGTCAGGGTAACGGATCCTGTACCAGCAATAATATGGCGGGTACCTTTTTCGACTTCTACATTAACCCAAGTATGGGTAAAGTCTGTTGTGTAGCTTTTAGTTCTGCGAGGTCCGGTATAAGTGCTGTTCCCTTGGCGATTGAATGTCCCATTCATAAGGTGGCTTGTTTGTGAGGAATCTAGCTGAGTAGCAGTTACCGTTCCGGTTATGGTCGCATTCATGGTTAAGCGAGGCCCATTGTAAGAGGCTGTACCAGATCGAGTGAAAACCACATGGTCATATTCGTTGTTGCTATCGCAGTTTACCACCCAATTCCAAGCTACAGATCGATTCCAGTTGGTAGTAGAACGAGTAATCGTGGTATCTCCAGTAAACCCACAGAGGGCACTGCTTTTATAGGGAACTAAAAGAGCAGACATTTCGGGAGCACTAGCAGCTGCACCACCATCTGCGGCTTTTAAAGAAGCTTCAATGGTTTCTACAACTTCTTCTTCTGTTAATTCCTGATCTTTTTGGCAAGAAGTAAATAGGATTCCTAGTACAAAGGGGAGCAGATAGATCAATTTTCTAGCAGTCATAATCATAAGTTTTAAAAGTGAAAATGTATAAGTTTTTTGTTGATTAACGATACTAAGACTATGCTTTTGGGAAGGGGTTTAATAGCGTCTATTTTTTTTTATTAAAATCTGTAAAGTTTTTTGATATCGTTGCTGTCGATAATATTTGAAGCTAATTCTATTCAGGATGAATCGGAACCCAAGAGATTTTTACTATCTTCATGCTTGAGTATGGATTAAAATCAAAAGAATATGAAACGACCCGATTTCTCTAAGATTAACCTCAAAGATAGTGTTGAACAAAAAAGCCCCAAGCCCGAGGGGAGTTGGATCAGCGCAGAACAACTTGAACTCAAGAACCACTACACAGCTCAAGACATTGAAGATTTGGAACATCATCGTTTTGGTGCAGGGAAGGCTCCTTTTATAGGCGGTCCCTATGCTGGAATGTATCCACTTCGCCCTTGGACCATTCGGCAATATGCAGGTTTTTCTACTGCAGAGGAGTCTAATGCCTTCTACAAACGCAACTTAGCTGCTGGACAAAAGGGACTTTCCGTAGCCTTTGATTTGCCTACTCATAGAGGCTATGATTCAGATCATGAGCGAGTCGTAGGTGATGTAGGAAAGGCTGGAGTGGCTATTGATAGTGTAGAGGATATGAAAATTTTATTTGATGCAATTCCTCTAGACCAGATGTCGGTGTCGATGACAATGAATGGGGCAGTGATTCCAGTGATGGCTTTTTATATTGTTGCAGCAGAAGAACAAGGAGTTGAGCAAAAGTTGTTGAGTGGAACGATACAGAATGACATCTTAAAAGAGTTTATGGTGCGCAACACCTATATCTATCCTCCCTTGCCTTCCATGCGCTTGATTGCCGATATTTTTGAATATACTTCGCAACACATGCCCAAATTCAACTCGATTTCGATTTCGGGCTATCATATGCATGAGGCG
>CAZOLU010000038.1:4806-7391 GCA_964580485.1 uncultured Saprospiraceae bacterium
CCGCCGATCTCGAGCTGGCCTATACCCTCGCCGATGGGCTAGAGTATATCGAAACGGGACTCCAAGCAGGGCTTAAGATCGACGACTTTGCGCCTCGACTTTCCTTTTTCTGGGGTATAGGAATGAATCACTTTATGGAAATTGCTAAAATGCGAGCAGGGCGGATGCTTTGGGCAAAGATTGTTTCACAATTCAACCCCAAAAATCCCAAATCGCTGATGCTGCGTACCCACTGCCAAACCTCTGGATGGAGTTTGACCGAGCAAGATCCATACAATAATGTGGGGCGTACGGCAATTGAAGCGATGGCAGCGGTTTTGGGAGGTACCCAATCTTTGCACACCAACTCTTTTGATGAGGCGATTGCTTTACCCACTGACTTTTCTGCTAAAATTGCTCGGGAAACACAAATTTTTATTCAAAAACACAGCAAGGTAACCCAAGCCATTGATCCCTGGGCAGGTTCTTATTATGTAGAATATCTGACCAATCAGCTGATGGAAAAGGCTTGGAACCACATTAAAGAGGTCATTGAATTGGGAGGCATGGCTAAAGCCATTGAAACGGGCGTACCCAAAATGCGCATTGAAGAAGCTGCTGCTCGCAAGCAAGCTCGTATTGATAGCGGCAAGGAGAAAATTGTAGGGGTGAATATCTTTAGATTGGAAAAAGAAGATCCTCTTGATATTTTGGAGGTGGATAATCAAGCGGTGCGAGAGGCTCAAATCAAACGATTGGAGGAGGTCAAAGCTAGTCGTGATAGTGCAGCGGTGGAGGCTGCTTTAGCTGCAATAACTGCTTGCTGTGAGTCGGGGGATGGAAATCTACTTGCCTTGGCGGTAGAGGCTGCCCGCTTGCGGGCCACCTTGGGTGAAATTTCTTATGCTATGGAACAGCTCTTTGGCCGCTATCAAGCGACCACTCGCTCGATTTCTGGAGTCTATTCTAATGAAATTTCCCAAAATGAGACTTTCAAAAAAGCACAGGCACTGGCCAACCAATATGCCCAAGCAGAAGGCCGCCGCCCAAGGATTATGATTGCCAAAGTAGGGCAAGATGGCCATGACCGAGGGGCTAAAGTGATCGCTACGGGTTTTGCCGATTTGGGCTTTGATGTGGATGTAGGACCTTTGTTCCAAACACCACAGGAGGCGGCCCGACAAGCAGCAGAAAATGATGTACATATTTTGGGCGTATCCTCCTTGGCTGGTGGACACAAAACTTTGGTGCCTGCCTGTATTGCAGCCTTGGAAGAATTGGATCGCCCTGATATTATGGTGGTGGCTGGTGGAGTGATTCCTGCTCAGGACTATGAGTTTCTCTATGAGGCTGGGGTCGTGGGGGTCTTTGGGCCTGGTACAAGTATTGCGAAGGCAGCAATTCAGATTTTGGAATTGATGCTGGAGCTGGTGGAAGAATAGGGTATTTTTGAAAATTAGGTATTCTATGCCAACAATCTAATGTTAAAGCACAAGGCTTGAGTTGATTATCTAAACGTATAAGGATCTGGCGCCGCGCTGCGGAATGGTAGGAGCAGCGCGACTAGCCCGAAGGGCCAAACGAACAGAGCGCCATGTAGCATAGCGGTCTCCTCGCCTGTGGTCGAGGAGAGCCCCAAAAGAAAAAAAAAGAAAAATACGTGAAAGCAACAGCAGAATTAAAACAGTTATTGAGTCTCTTGGAGGAAGAGAAACAGGAGGAAATCCGGCAATATGAGGAGTTGTTGGAACAAATGAGTTTGAGTGATCGCATAAAAAAAGGAGCTTGCTGGCATCCAGTGCAGGTGCTGAGTTCTGGCTGGGCACTAGGAGAGCACCCTTTTATTGTGGTAGAGCGTTTGAAGGCGAAGGATCAACCTCATAAATTTAGAGCAGGAGCGGTTGTAGCTGTTTTCGAGGAAAGTTTTTTGGATAAAAAAGGGATGCCTGAATATGGGGTAGTGCATTATGTGGATAAAAATCGGATGAAGATCATTTTTTATGGAACAGATCTGCCGAATTGGGTTTTACATAATCAGATTGGGGTGCAACTGTCTTTTGATGAGCGTTCTTATGTGGAAATGGAGCGTGCAGTGAAGAAGGTGATGGAGGCGAAGGGCGATCGTTTGGCGGAATTGCGGGAGATCTTACTGGGGCATGAGGAACCTTATTTTGATCCGAATGTACATAAATTTGAAATTCCACATTTGAATCCTTCTCAGAATGAGGCTGTGCATAAGATTTTGTCGGCACAAGATGTGGCGGTAGTGCATGGCCCTCCTGGTACGGGGAAAACTACAACGCTGGTGGA
Organism: uncultured Saprospiraceae bacterium; assembly: GCA_964580485.1. GTDB lineage: Bacteria > Bacteroidota > Bacteroidia > Chitinophagales > Saprospiraceae > Saprospira. Next base: position 7,096 of record CAZOLU010000038.1, read on the forward strand.
GGCGATTAAGCAGTTGGTAAAACGGGAGAGTCCTATATTGGTTTGTGCACCTTCGAACCCAGCTACGGATTTGTTGACGGAGCGTCTGGCCAAGCAGGGCTTGAATGTGGTGCGGATTGGAAATATCTCGAGGGTCGATGATGACTTATTGCAGCATACGGTAGAAGGAATTTTGGAAGAGCGGCCCGAGATGAAGGAGGTCAAAAAAATGAAGAAGCAGGCGGAAAAAGAGTTTCGCAATGCCAGTAAGTTTTTTCGAAAATTTGGCAAAGAGCAGCGCAACCAAAGGCGTGAGG
>CAZOLU010000038.1:7401-15841 GCA_964580485.1 uncultured Saprospiraceae bacterium
AAGCCAAAGCCCTCTTGCATCAAGCTCGTATGCTAGAAGATTATGTGATTGAGAAAATTCTAAGCGAAGCGGATGTCATCTGTTGTACTTTGGTGAGTGCGATGAATCGCTATATCGAAAAGCGCAAATTTCATACGGTGGTGATTGACGAGGCGGCGCAAGCGATGGAGCCAGCCACTTGGATACCGATTTGTAAGGCGCAAAAGGTGATCTTGACGGGTGATCCCTTTCAGCTCCCCCCAACGGTTAAAAATATGGATGCCGCCAAAGGCGGCTTATCCATCACTTTGCTCGAAAAATGTGTAGCTCGCATGCCCAATGTACAGTTGCTCAACGTACAGTATCGCATGCATGAACAAATTATGGGCTTCTCCAATCAGGAGTTTTACAACAATGAATTGGAAGCGGCTGAATTTGTCGCCAATTGGAAGTTAGCAATGCTCGAAGGAGGGGATGATCGCCCCGTAGAGTTTATCGATACGGCAGGCTGTGGCTTTGATGAAAAGGTGAATCCTGAAACGCAAAGCTCCTATAATCCAGAGGAATATTTTGTACTACGCAAGCATTTGGATCATCTCTTGACCCTAGCGAGTCCAGAACTACGGCCTTCGATTGCGATTATTTCGCCTTATCGGGAGCAGGTGCGCTTTATTCAGGAGCATATTGCAGGCGATTTTGATCATTATCCGGATGATGATATTACGGTGGATACCATCGACTCTTTTCAGGGGCAAGAGCGTGATGTGGTGTATATCTCCTTGGTGCGCTCCAATGAGAAGGGGGAGATTGGTTTTTTGAAAGATACTCGCCGAATGAATGTGGCGATGACCCGGGCCAAGAAGAAATTGATTATTATTGGGGATAGTGCGACCTTGGGGAGCTTTGCTTTTTATAGTCATTTTCTGGATTATTGTGAACAGCATGGGGCTTATGCCACTGCCTGGGAGTGGAGCTAGCTTTGAAATACTCAAATTCCTTGAATCAGTTTGTTTTTTTCATACTCTTGGCACTACTGCTGCTGCATCTCCCTTTTTTGACAGCAGATCCCGATCTTTTGTTATCTGAGAGTCGGGGTGCCTTTACGGATGAGGGCTTGTACAGCATGCAGGTTCGCAATCTCATTCAGCAAGGGGATCTCACGCTGAATTATTCGGATGCGATGGCCAAAACACCTTTGTTTTCTGTCCTTCTGGGTGTTTTCTATGCAGTTTTTGCTAATCAGCTCTGGGTGGGGCGGCTGGTCGTTTTACTGCTGAGTTGGGGAATTATTTTATGGCATTTGCGAAAAACAGCTTGGGAACGCCACTTGGCTATCTTTTTAATGCTAAGCCTCAACAGCTTCTATCTTTTTCACTTTAGTCATCTGGCTTTGGCAGAAATGCTCTCTACGGCTTGTATTTTTGCAGCTTTACTCCTAAGCAGTCGGATGCCGCAGCAGTTTAAGGCCAGCCAAAGTATCTGTGCAGCACTCTATATTTTGGCAGCTATTTTTATTAAGATCCAATTTGCTTATGTTCTGCTTTTACTTCCTCTGAGTATTCTACTACAACTACTTTTAGCTTATGGAATTGAACGGCAACAATTGTTCAAACACCTCCTACTCTCCTCCTTGGTATTAGGTGTAGGGTTGGTATTGTTCTACCTAATATGGTATCTCCCCAATTGGGCACTTTTTCAACAGATTTTAGGGACACAGACGGCTAATCGTTTTGTAGCTTGGAAAGATTTTCCAGATTTTTTTGATTTTCTTTTTAAGTTGATGTTTTGGAATAACTTTCAATGGTGGTCGACTTTAGTTGGGCTAATCGCTGTTTTAATAAGCTCAGTACTTTTTTTCATTCCAAACCTGCGACTGAAAGAGCGTTTTTTATGGTTGGGAATTTTCGTTTGGTTTTTATTAGAATCTCATAAACTGGGATTCACCTACTACCCTACCCGTTATTATATCAGTTTCTTTTTTGTCTTGGGAATTTTTTCAGGATTGGGATTTTCTGCTTTGTGGCAATGGCAAACAAAACTTCATGCTCAACGACTAAGCTATGGATTGCAATTTCTTGTGCTACTACTCAGTCTTGGATTTTTAATCAAAAACATAGGGGACAACTATGCTGCTTATCAACGACGAACTTACAGCTTAGCAAAGGTGAATCAATACCTAAAAAGGTATGACTTCAAGGGGCATACGATATTGGGGGCATGGGCCGCCTCTCTGAGTTGGGGGACTAATGCCAAATGTATTCCCGTTTGGAAAGATTACTTTAATGATGAAGATCCTATTCGTCAATTTAAACCACGTATGGTCATTGTAGAATCTTATCATACCAGTCCTAACCACCCCTATGTCCCCAAGGGCATTCATTTGGAAACCCTTTCAGACTCTAGCCGATTTTTTACGGTAGGTCGATGGGAGATAGAACTTTGGTGGATGAAAGAAGAAATCTATCAAGAGTAGTACAACAGTACTTAATGCCCCCTTACCCACTGTTGATGCCCCAGAAGCTTCCCTTGCTCAGAAAGGATGAGCAGTTGATAGATGCCTTTAGGAAGTTGAGGTAGATCTATGCTGTTGGTTTGCAGGCTATGCTGAAAAACCAACTGGCCCAAACTGTTGTAAATCTGCACTTGAGCATTTTGAGGAAGCTCATTCAAGCGTAATTGCGCATGGTCGGCACTAGGGTTGGGGAATACTCGGAGTTCTAGTGCGGAGGATTCCTTAGTGTGATGAATGTTTGTTGTGGTACTACAAGCTAATCTTATAGATTGATTGCTAGTGATGGTGCTAGCTGTGTCTACATAAGCTTGAAATTGATCCGCAGCGGCGCATTCCTTTTTTAGATAAAAATTTAAAAAGGGTAATAAGAGCTCTATGGTAATATTTTGTTGAGCCGAGGCACTAATACTGGCCGAGGGGCTACAAGTAGCCTCCCCTGTTGAACAGAAAAAATTATTACTCCCAAACTGGCAATGGCTAGCCCCCGTAATACTCACATAATGCTTAGACGCACTATCCAAGGCATTGTACATCAACTCTTGATGCTGACTGGGAGGAGTTACACAATCATTGGCTCCAGCAATCACCAAAGCAGGGCGATTGATGGCGGCAGCAGCCGTTACTGCAGAGGGATTGGTTTCGGCGGCGGCCAAGGTAGCCATAGCGGTGATATTACTATTGTATTGCATCGCCAAAAAAGCACTGCCCCCTCCCATCGAGTGCCCCATTACCGCAGAAGTACTATCTAGGGCATTAAAAAATGTAGAGTTGCTATCTGCGGCTTCTTGCTGCATGGCGAAAACTAAAAAGGCAATATCCTGTCCAAAATCATCATGGTCGGGAGTCAAGCCTCCTTCGGTAGTTGGAAAAACCATAATATAGCCTTCTGGCACCAAGGCCTGCCAAATTACATCATAAGCACTGTAAACCATTAAAAAACCATGCCCAAACACCAATAGCGGAAACTGTCCGTTGGCAACTGGGGTATTGGCTCCAGCGGTAGTGGCTGGATAAAAAACTTCGGCATCGATCACCCGATTAGAGCGGGCAGGATCGGTAAAGCTGATCTGCCGTTCACCAATGGCATAGGGCTGAGCATAGGTTGAAGACAGTATGCTAAGAAGTAGCAGAGATATAATGAAGAGGCGCATAGAAGGTTATTATTTATTTAAAACTTTAAACTACGAATTTAATGAAAAAGACTAAGCTATTTAGATAAAACTCCATTTCATTCAAATAGTTTAACCTTTTTTATATGAATCGGATGAACCTCTAGCTCCAACACTAGACAACGCTATACACCTAGGATGCCGCCAGGCCTAAGTCCTTGAGTAGTTGCTCAAAATCTGATTTTCTATCTCTTGCGATAGATACACTTTGCCCCGTTTCCATTTTTAGGAGATTATCGGCTCTTACATACTTTCTAATATAGTTGAGATTGGCGATATACGAGCGATGCGAGCGGTAGAAAAAGCGACGATCTTGTAGTATATTCTCGAAAAAGCGTAGTTTTTTACTCACCAAAAGCCTGGTTTTGTCGGCTAGCCAAACATTACTATAAGCACCATCCGCCTCAATCATAACAATGTCATTCACATCTACAAAGAACAATCCATCTGATTTGGGAAGTGCAATCCGATGAACCATATCTTTTTGATAACTTTCCTGCATCAAATCTAATCGATCCTGTATGGTAGTTATTGTACTTCTTTCCAGTACCTTTTGTACCGCCAACTGCAATTGGTCAATACCAACAGGTTTGAGGAGGTAATCAATCGCAGACACCTCAAAGGCTCTAATAGCATATTGGTCATAGGCCGTTACGAAGATCACCTCAAAATTGACTTTCTTAAAAAAACCAAAGAGTTGAAAGCCGTTGTATTCGGGCATTTCAATATCTAAAAATACCAATTGTGGATCGTACTTATTGATAGCTAGTACTGCTTCGGGTACACTCTCCACCTCAGCGAGGAGTTCTACTTCTGGACAATAATTTTGAAGCAAGAGTTTTAGGCTATTGCGTGCGGGGGCTTCATCATCAACTATGATTGCTGTAATTTTCTGATCTGCCATCATTATTTTTTTTAATTGAAATTCCTGATTCATCCAAAAGTAGCTATATCTAGTTTAGGTAATGTATTCAAATTCATAAACGGTGGGGTTGAGTTTATGAATGTAGTACTTGGGTGGGTAGTCTTAATATGACTTCTGTGCCAGTCGGCTGTCCCTCCTCATTATACAAGTCGATAATCTCCAATCCAATTTTGACCTCTTTATAATAGGCATTTAGAATTTCTAAGCGTTTCGAGGTGGCCTTAGTTGCAAAAGAGGGGGGGCAGTTTCCTCTGTGTTTAATTTCTTCTGCACGTTTTCGTCCTACACCATTATCACGGATACTACAAAGCAGGTGATTGGGTGCTTTTTTAAATTCAATATGAATATTTTTATTTCCTTTTTTGTGTAATAGCCCATGTTTGATTGCATTTTCAGCAAAGGGTTGAATCAGCATAGAAGCAATGCGCTCTCTTTCGGGGTCTATATTTTGACCTACATCAATTTGATATTGAAACTCATCGCCAAAGCGGAGTTTTTCCAAGTCTAGATATAGCTCCAAAAGTTCGATTTCTTCGCAAAGTAGAATTTCATCATGATCAGAGGCATTTAAAATTTTGCGCATCAGATTGCTAAACTTATTGAGGTAGCGATTGGCTCTACGCATATCCTGCATCAACATCAAATCTTGAATAGAGTTGAGGGCGTTGTACATAAAGTGGGGGTTCATTTGAGCTTTTAGGGCTGTGAGTTGAGAACGGCTCAATTCCTGCTCTAAGGCAAAACGCCTTGACAAAATCCGCCAGCGTATTGTATTGAAAAAAAGCACCACGGCTACAAACAAGAGGCTCAGCAATAGAAAAAACCACCAGCGTTGCCAGATGGGGCTAGTCACTTCAAAGCTTAATTGGGCAGGACTTGTACTAGGTACCCCACTTTCATTGACAGCTCTTACCTCAAATTGATAGCGGCCTGCAGGCATAGCCGAAAAAGCAACATAGCTATTTTCTGCACTCAGGCGCATCCAATTCTTATCTAATTCTGGAATTCTATATTCATAGTAAAAATCACCTCTAGCCCGAAAAGCAGTACTTGCAAATTCGATACGAAAAGCACTGTGTTTATACGACAGTTGAATTATTCCATCATTTAAAACCAGTGAACTATCTCCCAACAACACTCGTTCGATCTGAATATTAGGAGCTACATGATTAAAAGCGGGGTGATCGATCGGTAGCGAAAATAATCCTTTATTACTCGCCAAATACAAACGGTTTTCTCTTACTTCCATACCTTCAATATCCTGTGCAATAATCCCTAGGTTTTTGGTAAAAAACTCCACTTTCTTTGTGGGGAGGTGGATGCGGTAGAGCTCGGCTCCTGCCGTAGCAAAAACCCAATTGCCTACAACTTTTAGTGTTTTGATTGCATTAGAATGTAGCCCATCTTGGGTAGAAAAATGGTATTTGACTTTTCCTTGCTCAAAAGCATAAATACCTTGATTTACAGTTCCTACCCACATCAGCCCTTGATGGTAATCCAACGCCTTTCCATAAATCCGTTCACCTTTATCTAGTACAGGTTCCAGCTTTCCGTTTTTGTAGTACTCTATTCCTGTGGAAAGGGTTGCCCAAATGGATTGATCTACGGAATCTACTTCCACCCCCCAAGTACTTACTTGTTTTTTATATACTGTTGTAATCTTTCCCAAAGAGTTGGGTTGCTGCTTTTTAAAAAAACCAGCAGATGATGCTGTAAAAGTATAGTCTCCATACACAAGAACATCTCTAGAAGAACCACTACGACTGCAGAGTAACTCCATAGTATTTAGGTCTATTTGAATATTGCCATAACCTGAAATGTATAAGACATTAGGGCGGCCTATTCGTATATTTTTAATGGCCCCAGAGAAATACTCCCCATTTTCCAGCACCTGATGTTTTGTATTCTTTTTATCTAAATAATAAAGCTCTCCTTTGTTACCGCCAACCCATAAACGATGCTGCGGGTCCAGAAATAACTGTTTTGCTCCTTTGGTTTGCACTGCTTCAAACTGTCTAATTTCGATAGATGGCAATACATAAATTCCATAATCCAGGGAGCTAAACCAATAATTCCCCTCACGATCTAATAAAATATCCGATATTCTAACATTTGGGAAGAAATGCTCTTTGATGCTAAAGCTATCTGGGGGAGCTATGGCTTCTGTATAGAACACACCAAAATCCCCAACAAAGAAGTTTTCACTAGCTTTGCCTACCCCCAATTTGTTGATACTGAAATTTTGCTCAATTTTATGTTGCACATACAAGCTATCCTCAAAGAGCTGTAACAAATAGCCCCCTCTCTCATCACTCCCTTTTTGATTGTTAATAAAGCCCACCCATAACTGGCCATTCAGGCTACTTAGGCGCATAGGTCCTCCATATAGATGCTTTCCACTACGCATCTTCTCCAAACTAAGGGTTGACTCCTGATAGCGATAAATCCCATCCTTCCCCAAAAACATGTAAAGATGCCCCTTATGCCAAGTAAGAGCATTTATCCAAGATCTTTTATCGAAAAATTTTTGGGTGGAAAAACACTGTTCTTTGAGCGACTGGCCATCTAAATCGTAGACATCTAAGTATTCCCCACATCCTACCCACAGTCTTCCATCAGGAGAAAAAGCATAATGCATACCAAAACCACATTTCTCTTCATGCGCAACCCTCAAACTCAAGGAATCCCCTTCCACCTTAAATATTTGTCCTACAAAATTCTGACACCAAATATCCCCATTCTTATCCATTTTCAGATAAGACATGCTTCGTGCTTTGGAATTGGAACTAAGGTATGGTTTAAATTCAAATCCATCATAACGAAACAGCCCTGCATCACAACCAATCCAGATATAGCCAAAACTATCTTGCAACAATTCATACACCTCATTACTTGGCAAACCATCTGCTGTACTAATATTGTAGTAATAAGGATGCTGCGCCCAAAGTGAAATAGGGAACAAGGCACTAAAAAGGAGATATGTCAATAATCTAATCAAGTAGATGTGGATCTTCCAAGGTTATAGAAAGCCCATCATAAGCTACATGTACATGCTTGGGGAGCAATGGTTCAATGCTAGCCACAGGGCCCATTTGGTGACTGAGATGTGTAAGGTAAGCTTGTTTAGGAGCAATAGTTTCAACCATGGCTAAAGCTTCTTCTAAGGTCATGTGCGAATAATGTGGATGATGATGCAGTGCGCTAATCACTAAGGTGTCTAGCTCTTTTAGGTGCATCAATTGGTCAGCATCTATGGTCTTAAAGTCAGTAAGATAGGCAAAATTGCCAAATCTATATCCCATTACTGGCATTTGCCCATGCCAATACTGTATAGGCACTACTTGGTGTTGCCCAAGCCTAAAGGCTTGGTTTTTCTCCACCCTTTTCAATAAAACCCTAGGAACGCCCGGATAGCTCGCCTCAAAAATATAAGCAAAACTCGCCTGCAAGGCCTCTTGTACCCCTTGGGTAGCATACAGTGGCACATCCATCTCATATTTGAAATTGAAAGGACGAATATCATCCAAACCCGCTACATGGTCCCGATGCTCATGGGTGATTAAAATGGCATCAATTCTTGGTACATTAGCTCGAAGCATCTGCTGCCGAAAATCGGGTCCAGTATCTACGATATAATGCTGGTCACCCAACTCCACCCAAATGGATACACGTAGCCGTTGATCTCTTGGATCTGTAGATCGACAGGTAGCACAATCGCATCCTATCACTGGAATACCTTGAGAAGTCCCCGTTCCTAAAAAGGTCACTTTCATAAAATTGGGTCAATTCTGTTTGCAGATGATTTCAAAATAGGGGATTTCCAGAAATTATGCGAATAAATAAAGTTTTTTGACA
>CAZOLU010000039.1:0-15841 GCA_964580485.1 uncultured Saprospiraceae bacterium
TTGATAAAAGTACTTGAAACGTACTGTTCATGATTTTAACCTGCGACCGACCTGAAAGATAATTTACTCAATTCTCCTGCTTTGGGAGTAAATGAGGTGGTGACAGGAACCAATAGTTTTGATTATATCTCTGCAAAAATTGATCAGCACTGGTCGCCTAAAATACGCTCTTCGCTGCGAGCTAATATTGGTTTTGTCGGGATTGATCGCCAAGGTGGTGGGCTAGTAGCTGGTGTCAGCTTCCCTTCCGCAGCTAATACACAGCAGCGCAAGGCTTTGGCTATAGCTTCCAAAAATAGTTATATCGGAGATAATTTTTTGGTAGAAACCAATTTGCAATATGCTAGCTTTGTATGGAACTACGCCGAGGCGGCTAATCCTAACAGCCCCAATGTGACCGTTTTAGATTCTAATGGTTTAACCGCTGCAATTTTGGGGCATCCTGGTTATATCTTTGATGCAAGGGAGCGAACTTGGCAGTTTCAACAAAAATTCTCCTACTATCTAGGCAAACATAGCATCAAAGCTGGTTTTGAGTTGATCAACTCTTGGCACGAACTGTATGGCGGAGGGAACCCTAATGGGAGTTATACCGTTCAGCTCAATGCTGTACAGCAGCAGGCACTCGCAACCGCAGGCTTCGGCAGCAGCCTCCGCCCAGCAGATCTGCCCAGGGATGTTAGTGTTTTGAATTATGGGATTGAGCTACGCCCGCAAGCTTTTGGTACAACTCAGCGTATTTTTAGCGTTTATTTGGAAGATCAATTTAGCCTGACTCCTCGCCTCAATTTAATCTTTGGCTTGCGGTATGACTATGATAACCTTTCAAAAGCTGCTGCATCTCAGGGCGATATGAATAATCTTGCCCCTCGTTTTAATGCCAATTATCGCCTGAATGATCAGACGAGCTTGCGTTTGGGCTATGGAGTGTTTTATGAGAAGATTTTATACGCGATTTACAGCGATGCCTTGCAGCAGAATACTAATGATGTGGATTATAAAACGCAAATACAGGAGTTGGTAGATTTAGGGATTTTGCCAGCTTCTACGAATGTAGATCAGGTGACCTTTGAAGGGAATTTAGGGGCGAGTGCAGACAATGTAGATTATTTGCAAGGCCCCTCTGCGGAGAGCTTGCAGGAGCAGCGGGCTTCGGTCTTTAGCAATGAACGACGTATCCTCAACCCCAATGGCTATGCGAATCCTTTGACGCATCAGTTTGCCTTGGGTTTTCAGCATCAGTTGAATGCGAATACTTTGTTTACTTCAGATATTATTCACAATCGCTCTTATTATCTGCCACGTTTGCTGAATTTGAATAGTGCTTCGGCTTATACTTTTGATCATCCTGATGATGTAGTTGTGCGCTCAACCCCAAGTGCAGACTCTACTCGTGCTATTCCAATTTATGCTGATGCTTTAGGTAATTATGCGATGATCGACGGAGATACGGTTCGTGGGGTGGCGCGTAATGTAATGATGACCGATATGGGTGGACGCTCGGTTTACTGGGCTTGGACGATGAGTATTATTGGCGATAAAACAGAAAATGGAAAATTGGCTTATCGGGTCTCGTATACCCTTTCTCAACTCAAAAATGATACGGAGGATATCAATTTCCGTGCGGAGGATGCTAACGATTTTGATCGGGAATTTTCTTATTCTATCAATGATCGCACTCATGTATTCAACGCCTATTTGTTTTATTTCCCAATCAAAGGTTTATCTTTGAATGCTGCTACACTCATTCAGTCGGGGCAGCCCGTAAATCGTATCCCTGATGCTTCGATCTGGGGAACAACGGATTTGAATGGGGATGGTTTGGGTTTTGGGGATGCTTATGTGGGGAATAGTGATCGCTATCCGGGAGAGGCTCGAAACTCGGATCGTTTGCCTTGGTCTTTTAATTTTGATTTAGGGGTACAATATCAAATTCCTGTGAAAAACAGTAAGATTGAAATCCGTTTGGATTGTTTTAATGTTTTTAATGTACAGAATTGGTCGGGCTTTAGCAATAATGCAACGCAGAGTAATCAAATTCAGGTAGGGTCAGCTAGTTCTGGTCTATTTGTTCAGCGAAATGCTAGTGCCCCAAGACAGTTTCAAATGAGTTTGCGCTATTTGCTTTAGTCAAGGGGGTCATATTTTGTTTCATTTTATGCTTGCTAATAAAAAGGTGCTTGCTAAGGGCGCAGCGCTGTGCAACCCCCTGCCCCAAAGGGGTGAGCAGACTTGTCCCAAAGGGATGCCCTTGGCACGAAGGGTGAAACATAGCTGATCTCGCCTTTAGGTCGAGATGCCCCTAATGATCCTCTAAAGGTAGAATCACCTGCACCAGCACCTGTTTTTCCTGCTCTTCAAAGCGGAATGACGCAGTTCCACCATAAATCAACTCTAGTCGCTCCCGAATATTTTTCAATCCCAAACGGGTTGAATTATTTAAAGTTTTATAAGTCGGATTATAATCATTCGCTACTACAACACATAAATTATTCTCCTCCCGATATACTTTGACCAACAACAGCCCACCTTCAGGCAAGCGACTAATGCCGTGTTTGATCGCATTTTCCACCAATAATTGAATCAACATAGGAGGCAGCAAAACATGATCCAGCCCCTTCTCTACTTCTTGCTGATAATTTAGGCGCTCCTCCAACTGAATGCGAGCCAATTCAATAAAATGCCCCACCACCTCTAGTTCTTCCTGCAAAGAGACCTTCTTTTGTTTGTGACTATTCAAAGAATAACGTAAACTAGCCGACAAACTTGTCAACATCGCCCTCGCTTTATCCACATCTTCCAACATCAAAGCCCGAATATTATTCAAGGCATTGAACATATAATGTGGATTGAGTTGCCCTACCAAACTATTGAGTTCTGCCTCATTCAAGGCTTTTTCCAAGCGCAGTTGTTCCACTTTCAGCTGTTGTACTCTAAAAAAATATTTGATCCCAATATAAGCAGCTATCCAAACTGAATGAATGAAAAAGATGACCACAAAATTTCCGACTAAAGTGGGAAAGAAGGGACCTACTGGAAGCTTAAAAATATGAGTATGTAGGAAAAACACTAAACTCACCATCAATAAGGTATGTACAAAAGAACTAAGCAAGGCAGAAAATAAAGCTAGCCCCAATATGGTCAAGGCTTTATATTCTAAAAAATTAAGACGTTTCAGCACAAACCTCAAAACACTAGTCATCAACAACCCTAGGCCTGCAAGCAGGCCCGTATCTACAATCTCCTGCAACCAAATAAAATCAGCTATGGCAATAGCCCTAACAATAACATTCGTCAGAAATACCGCACCCCATCCAGAAACATTTAACAAGCAAAAAGTCCGATGATTATTCATTTACAGCTCTTTTATTTCACCTAACCTGGTACATGATACCTGATATATGATCACATAATCACTTGACATCTGACAATAGCCAATCTGCCATAACTTTCAAGACCACCTCCGAAAAAGTCTCCTCAATCTGCGCATACTCTAAAGGGCTTCCTGTTTCACAAGTCTGAAAAAGGTGGTTCATATCCTCAAATTTCATCAATTTTACCTTTTTATTTCGCTTCAAAGCTTTTTTTATACCTTTCAAATTATCATCCGCAGGCACTTGCAAATCCTTGGCACCATTCAAGGCCAAAACTGGACATTTCACCTTCTTCAAATCCTTTACAGGGTCATAAGCCATAAAAAATCGAAACCAATTGGAGGTATACTGCTGTAAAGCTGCATTGACCTGATCTTCAGAAGTATTATCATCCTCAATAATTTTTAGAAGCTTAGCTTTCAACTTTTCTATATCCTTTTCCTTTGCAATTAAATTACAGACTTTTTTAGTGATCTCATAAGTTTCTTTGACCTCGCTAGGATCAGCACCATTCGCCTCGGCGATGAGCTTAGCTTGTTCTGGCAAAAGGTCCTTTCCCTTCATCCCTGGTCCAGCCAAAGAGATGATAAAAGCCACCTCCTTGTTCTCAGCTGCTAACATTGGAGCAATCAAACCTCCTTCGCTATGCCCAATCAAACCGATTTTAGTCGCATCAATTCCTTTTTGTGTTTTCAAAAACTCGAAAGCAGCCTGCACATCTGTCTTAAAATCAGCTGAGGTCGCCGAGGCAAAATCTCCTGTAGACTCCCCTACCCCACGATCATCAAAACGCAAAACAGCAATTCCTCTTTCTGACAAATAGTCTGCAATGACCCAAAAAGGCTTATGTCCCAACAAGCTCTCATCCCGATCCTGAGCCCCTGAGCCCGAAATCAAAATAGCTGCCATGCAGTTTTCACAATCTTTGGGCATCGTCAAAGTTCCAGCTAGTTTCAAATCAGCAGCTTTATTTTCAAAAACCACTTCTTTCACCTCATAATTAAAGGGCTCCTTCGGATCTTGTGGTTTGGCGGCTCGCCCCCCCGTTTTTCCTGTTTCTCGCTTCATTTCCAAATCCAGTGTCATCCCATTTTGTTCAAAGGTTCCATCCATTTTATCCCCATTAGGCTTGCCTTCATAGCTCATCCCAATCTGATCCATTTTGATTTTAAACACTCCTTCTTCAAAATTGCTGTAATTACAAGCTATATCATAGGCTCCCTGATCGGGGCTATCCATGGTCGTTTTCAATTCCCCCCCTTCCTCCTTCACTTTAAATCCGATACGCAGCTTAACTCCATTAACATCTAACACACCTTCCCAATAGCCTAGTACCTTAGCTTTATCCGCTGCGGAAACTTTAGTTGTAGCAACTTCCTTCTGCTCATCCTGAGCCTTACGCTTCATATTCAACTCCAAAGTCATCCCATTTTGCTCAAAAGTCCCTTCCATCTCAGCTCCCTTGGGCTTTCCCATATAACTAATTCCCATCGCATTCATCGAAATTTTCAAAACACCCTCAGCATAAGTTGTAGCATCACAAGGCAAATCAAAAGCTCCTTGATCTGGGCTATCCATCGTTGCTTTCAACTTTCCATCAAGTTCTTTGACATTAAATACAATCCGCAGTTTCATTCCATTCACATCCAAACTACCTTCCCACTTACCCACAGCTTCAGACTGTCCAAATACAAATTGGAAACTCAACAAACTCATCCATAAAATAGACATCAGTGTTTTCATAAGAATTTTAAATTTTAGTTTTTTATAATTTTTAGGGGCTACTCGCCAAAGGCGAGTCCCGCTACGTTTCATAGCTCATGCCAACGGCACCCCTTTGGGGCTATTCGCTCGGCCCTACGGTCTTCATTCGCTTCGCTCATTCACTATTCCACATCGCGGCGCCAACACAACTCTAATATCTTAGAAAAAATCTCTGTACACAAGCCCTTTTTGATAAGCGGTCATTAGGAGATGATAAGCGGTATGGCCTGACAGCGCACAAAAAAAGGCAGCCCCTTGGGGCTGCCCATATCCTATACATTTGGCATCAATTCAGCGGTCTGATCTTCACATGAAACATGATTATTGACACATGACTATTGACCCCTGACACATGATCCCCAAATTACAGTAGCTCATAAATTCCCGCAATACCTTGTCCACCACCCACACAAGCAGTCACCATACCATATTTCTGGCCACGACGACGCATCTCATTGAAGAGTTGGATAGACAATTTAGCACCAGTACAACCCAGTGGGTGACCTAAAGCAATGGCTCCACCATTAACATTCACTTTCTCTGGGTCTAAGCCCGCTTCACGAATCACCGCCAAAGACTGCGCCGCAAAAGCCTCATTCAACTCGATCTGATCGATATCACTCAAGTTCAACCCAGCTTGCTTCAATGCCTTAGGAATCGCCACACATGGACCAATGCCCATATACAAGGGCTCTACCCCACCTACAGCACATGCAGCTAGACGAGCGATGGGTTTAAGATTCAACTCTTTCACCATTTGCTCACTCACCACCAATACAAAAGCGGCTCCATCACTGGTTTGAGAAGAGTTACCAGCCGTTACACTACCACCTTGAGCAAATACAGGACGTAGTTTCGCTAAAGCTTCAACCGTAGTCTCACGACGAACACCTTCGTCACGGCTCACGGTCCAGCTACGCTCTTTGCGCTGACCATCTTCTACATAAGTTTCTTTGACATCAACTGGGATGATTTCGTCATCAAACAGCCCCCCATCTACAGCTTTCATCGCTTTCATGTGTGAGTTGTATGCAAATACATCCTGGTCTTCGCGAGAGATATTGTACTTTTTGCTCACTGCTTCAGCGGTCAATCCCATACCTACCAAGTAGCTAGGATTTTCATTCGCTACATTGTAGTTTGGTGCTAGTTTGTAACCTGTCATTGGGATCAAGCTCATGCTTTCTGCACCACCTGCGATGTACATGTGGCCCATTCCAGCTTTGATTTTACCCACAGCAATAGAAATGGTTTCCAATCCTGATGCACAATAACGGTTTACCGTCATCCCTGCTACGCTCTTGCTCAAGGCACGCATAGAGATCTGACGACCGATTTGTAGTCCTTGCTCTCCCTCAGGGTTGGCACATCCTACAATGACATCATCAATCATTTCGGCTTCTACGCCTTCTGTTTTTGCGATTAGGCCTTGGATTACTTCTACGGCCAGGTCGTCGCTACGCATAAAGCGGAATCCCCCTCTTTTTGCACGACCTACTGCGGTACGATAGCCCGCAACGATATATGCTTCCATTTTTTTTATTATTTAGACGCTAGACGAAGAGACTTTAGACTTTGAGACTAATTACAGCCTCTTATTTAGCATCGATTTTTCAATTAAATTTAATATTTCAAACTCCTGTGGAAAGCCAATGTCATTTTTTGAATTTCCAAAATCATAAACTCTAGTTCAATAAATACAGCTTCTTTCATGTAACCTAAATCTTTTGAAATAATCAATTGAGCTTCTAATTCAGTTGCAGAACCATGTGCAATTTCTAAATAACGTTTCAATTGTTTATCAGTATTTCGGCCACACCCTTCAGCTATATTGGAAACTATAGAGATCGCTGACCTTCGCATTTGAGAAACAATTCCAATCATCTCCACTTTAGGAAAATCCTTTGTTTCCTGATAAATACGCTTTGTAAGATTCCTTGATTTTTGCCAGACTTTTAACTCTTTAAAATTGTGATTCATATCTAATGCTTTAATTGGGTAAACAATCCAGCAAAGATATTTCTCTTTAACCTCAAAGTCAATAGTCTTTTAAAAATCTAGTATCTCTTTCAGTCTAGCATCTCTTAGTCTATTAGTCTAGCGTCTAATTACGAAGCGGCTTCCCAGTCGTCAACATCGCTTGAATACGCTCCAAGGTCTTTTGCTCACCACAGAGGCTCAAGAAGGCCTCACGCTCGATATCCAACAAATACTGCTCAGACACCTTTTGAGGAGAAGAAAGATCCCCACCACAAAGTACATAAGCAATTTTCTTGGCAATTGTAATATCATGATCTGAAGCATAGTGCCCTAAGCGAAGACTCTCAGCTGCAACATAAAGTGCACCCAATCCAGTCTGACCAAGTACATAAATATCCTTGCGAGGAGCAGGCTGAATATAACCCGCATCTGCCAAAGCAATCACCTCACGCTTAGCTTCCATCAAGGTACGATCTTTATTCAAAACAACACGGTCAGTCCCTTTGCGAAGGTAGCCCTCATTGAATGCCTTGTGTGCTGAAGTTGCCACAGAGGCCATCGCAATCGTTTTGAATTTGTCAATCAAAGTAGGGATATGTGTACCATCTTTGTGGAACTCATCCGAAGCGCGCAAAGCAAACTCTTTCGTACCAGCACCACCAGGCAATAAACCAACACCTACCTCGACCAATCCGATATAAGATTCAGCAGAAGCTACCACAGCATCAGCATGCATCGCCATTTCGCAACCACCACCAAAGACAAAACCTTGAGTAGCGACAACGATTGGAATAGTAGAATAACGCACACGCATATTCATTTGCTGGAAGGCGTGAACTGCCATATTCAACTCATCATAATCCTGTTCATAAGCCATACCTGCAATCAACATCAAGTTAGCACCAACAGAAAAGTTTGTAGAGTTATTCCCAACTACCATTCCTCTCCAAGGTCCATCCTCTGCAATCTGAATGGCCTCCATCATACCACGAACCACACCTTCTCCAAGGGTATTCATATGAGAACGGAATTCAAAACAAAGCACTCCATCTCCGATATCATGCAATTGGCAATCATCATTTTTCCAAACTACGGAATGCTCACGGATATTATCCAAAATGATGTTGGTTTCAGCACCTGGCATTGCTTTGTAAGACTTAGACGCTACATCATAGTAATGTGTTAATCCATCTACTACTTTATAGAAGCTATCATGTCCGGCAGCAACCATATCTTTCACCCACTGACCAATAGACTGACCATCAGCCTCAGCCAATTCAATTCCTTTCTGAATACCTAGCATATCCCAATATTGGAAAGGACCAGCCTCCCAAGCAAAACCTGCACGCAATGCATCATCGATACTATACACATTGTCAGAAATTTCAGGAATACGATTAGAAACATAGGCAAAAAGCCCCAATAAAGAACGGCGTATTAGTTCCGCTCCTTTATCATCATTATAACTATCCTTGAAGAAAGTACGAATTTTACCTCCTAAGCTTTCTACATTTTTTACTGCACCTAAAACTGGAGTTTTGATGCGTTGTGCAGGAGCATACTCACAAGTTTGGAGATTCAAAGCCATCTTGATGCGACGACCATTCTCATCTTTTTGCTTGGTACGCTCATAAAACCCTTTCTTGGTTTTATTTCCGTAAAATTTATTGTCTAATAAGAACTGCAAGTATTTAGGCGTGTAGAATGCGCTAGCTTGCTCATCATTAGGACAGTTATCCTTAATCCCTTTGATTACTTTCTCAGCAGTATCTAAACCTACCAAATCCGCTAGAGCGAATGTACCAGTTTTCGGGCGTCCGATAGCAGGACCAGTTAATTGGTCTACCTCTTCAATAGAAAGCCCTAACTCCTCTGTTAATTGGAAAATTTTAGCCATAGCATAAACCCCTACACGGTTAGCGATGAAAGCAGGAGTATCCTTACACAATACCATTTGCTTACCCAAGTAAATTTCTCCATAGTTCATGAAGAAGTCTACCACCTCAGGATCCGTTTTTTCAGTTGGAATAATCTCCAACAAACGCAAATAACGTGGTGGGTTAAAGAAGTGTGTTCCACAGAAATGCTTTTGGAAATCTTCTGAACGGCCTTCCAACATCATGTGAATTGGAATACCAGAAGTATTAGAAGTTACCAAAGACCCTTGCTTACGGTATTTTTCTACCTTCTCAAACACCTGTTTTTTAATATCCAGGCGCTCAATCACCACCTCAATAATCCAGTCACAATCGCTAATTTTATCAAAATCGTCATCAAAGTTACCAATCGTGATTTTTGAAGCAAATTTAGGATCATAGAAAGGCTCAATTTTTTTAGCCTTGGTGGCAGCTTTTAATGCTGCATTCCCGAGACGGTTGCGTGCTGCGGGATCTTTTTTCTCCTCTTCCGAAAGATCGAAAGGTACGATGTCAAGTACCACTACTTCTAATCCGATGTTGGCAAAAAGGGCAGCAATACCCATTCCCATTACACCTGACCCAAGTACGGCAACCTTGTTGATTCGTCTGCTCATGTTTTTGGTTCTCAATTTTTATGGTGAATTAATATGTGTTGTAGATTTAGACTTTAAGACTTTAGACTATGAGACTCTTTTTAAGTCTATTGCCTTTCGGTCTTTTAGTCTCTTAGTCTGATAATAAATTCAATACCTCTGTACAAGCCTCTCTCAAAATCCCTACATCCTCATAAACTCGCATTATCATCAAGGCTCCTTCGATTTGCATCACAGTTGTTTTAGCCAAACGCTCAGCTTCCCCTTCTTTTCTACCACTATCTGCAAAAATATGCTGAAAAGCTGCAATCCAATCCGTAAAAAATGCTCGTAGTACTTCTTTAAACTCTACCTCAACACTAATAGTCTCTAAGGTGATATTCCCAAAAAGACAACCCGCCAAATCTTGTGTAAAAATCGGTTCTTGTTGCTTAAAAAAATACTGCATTCGCTCATAAGGAGAATATTTCTGATTATATGCAATAGCAAACAACTTGTGT
The DNA here is from genome assembly GCA_964580485.1 of uncultured Saprospiraceae bacterium. Taxonomy (GTDB): domain Bacteria; phylum Bacteroidota; class Bacteroidia; order Chitinophagales; family Saprospiraceae; genus Saprospira. Next base: position 10,131 of record CAZOLU010000039.1, read on the forward strand.
TTATAATACTGATGAAGTGTATGTAAAACCTCTTGCATCAAAGCTTCTTTGCTCGAAAAATAATGATAAAAACTCCCTTTATGCAAACCACAAGCCTTTGCAAGATCACTCATTGACGTTTTGTTGTAACCTCGCTTACGAAAGATCTCAATAGACTTGCGGACAATCTCCTCCTTGGTAATTTTTTGTATTGGCATTGTTCTCTTTTGTTCTTAGTCTAACAAACTTACCAAACGTTTGTTTGATTTCAAATTTTTTTAGCCTTATTTCTTTTAATAATTTTTAAAATGCCTAATATTCTTAGGTTCTTTCTCATAGTAAAACATGAAGTCAATTGTCTACTATGGCGAGATCTTTGCAAAGAATGCACAGGGCTACACTATTTTTTAAAAGCAACAGCATTCAACTTTATCAAAATTTCGTTATACTTGGAGCTACAGATTGATCGCTTCTAATTCTACACCACATGAAAACAGTACTTAGCTTTTTACTTAGCTTGTTTTTTTTATATGCCAATGCTCAGACGGAATACGTCAAACAAGTCAATGACTCCATTCGCATGGTTTACAAGTTGAGTAATACGAATGAACAAGACACAGTTTATGAGCGTAAGATGTATAAAAATGACACCTTGGTAGAGCAGCTTTACCTCAAAAATAATCAGATGGTAGGCCTTTATTATAGTTTTTATGATAATGGTGAGCGACTGATGGAAGGGCTTTATGATAAAAAAGGGAAGGCTACAGGCATCTGGCGACGCTACCACCTTGGTGGGAATAAAGCTAGTGAGCTAAACTATGTAGATGGGGCATTGAATGGAAAGGCGACCTTTTATTACCCAAATGGAAAACTTAAAGAATTTGGACACTTTAAAGCTGAACGTTATAATTTCATGATTTCGGGGATGAATGTGCCTCATTTAGTAGAATCTAGAGTGGGTCTTTGGGAATATTATCATAAAGATGGTGGTATTAAAGCTAAGGGGGAGTTTTGGTTTGATGAAATACCTATGCGTAGCCCTCAGGAAATGATGGATGCTATGGAAAGTATGGAAACAGGAGAATTTGTAAAGCCTTGGAAGGTAGATCTTAAACATGGCAAATGGCAATATTGGAATAAAGCAGGAAAACTCATCAAGGAAGAAATTTACGACAAAGGCGAATTGGTGGAAATGATTAAAATCAAAAAATAAATACCATGAATATACTGTACATTGCTCGCAATATTGAAAAAGATGAGCAAGGTATTTATAAAGCAAAAGATACCCAGCCAATTTCCTATCCAGAGGAGGGTAATGAGATGTGTATGCAAATTGAGCAAGATAGTTTTTGGTTTAATCATCGAAATGATGTTATTGCCAGTGCTGTACAGCGTTTTAGCCCTCAGGCAACCTTCTTTGATATAGGAGGGGGTAATGGCTTTGTAGCCATGCGCTTGCAACAAGAGGGGATTCCCACGGTCTTGGTAGAACCTGGCCCCCAAGGGGCCCGCAACGCCAGGTCCAGAAATATACAGCATGTCATTTGTTCTACCCTCGAAGCCGCAGGCTTCCGCCCCAACAGCATCGAAGCCGCAGGGATGTTTGATGTGGTAGAACATATCGAAGACGATCTCGCTTTTCTAAGCGATACACATCATTATCTAAAAGAAGGAGGACATTTGTACATCACCGTGCCCGCCTATCGTTTGCTTTGGTCTAATGAGGATGACGATGCAGGGCATTTTCGCCGTTATACCCTCAAGCAAATGCGCAAAAAATTAGAACAGACGGGATTTGAGATCGTCTATGCTAGCTATATTTTCTCCATTCTCCCCTTACCAATTTTGCTCTTTCGTACCATTCCTAGTCGCCTTGGATTCAACAAAAAGTCGCAAGATCTCGACAAACACCAAAAAGAGCACAGCAACAAAAAAGGATTGCTGAGCCGCATTTTTGATAGAATCTGGGCTTGGGAGCTTCGCCGCATTCAAAAAGGCAAGCGCATCGGATTTGGAGGAAGTTGCTTTGTAGTAGCTCAAAAAATTAACTCCGATAAGCCCAACGCAAACTAGCAATCAGCAACAAGGCCGAAAACACCGCAATTGCCCCACCCCAAAACCAATAGGGCAAAAAGAGTTGGTGCTGAATATGTGCTACATCTGAGCTTCCGCCCAAATAGGCAAAGAGATAACGCCAATTCAGAAAAGTTGCTAGGGCGGCTTGTACTCCAATAAATTTAGCCAAAAACTGGATTTGCTTCAAGCTTCCTTTCAACAATACCAAAACCACAAAAGCCCCTACCAGTGCCATCATCACCCAGCCAAAAAGATTTCGCACCCAGAGCAAATTCCCAACAACAATAAAGCCCACCAAAATCCAAAGCATCATTTTTGCCCCCTGCTTTCTTTTTGAAAAAACAATGAACATTGCTCCAATGATGGGTGGCACTACCAAACCCGCCGCTGCAATAAAGGCTAAACTCAAACGTTGCCCCAACAACAGGTTGCCTACGGCATGCGAATGTTGAGTTAGCCCCGAACCACTAGGTTGTAATACAATATGGTTAATGTTTCCTCCCATGAGCAAGGCTGCAATACCATGCCCCATTTCATGAAACCAAGTACAAAGGATAAAAAAGGGATAGGTGATATAACCCCCAAAGGGTACATTGTAAAGAATTAGACTGATTACTGCTGCAGCAATCAAAATATTTAAGCCTTTGCTATTGGCATTGATGTCTTTTTTTGAATTGAGCATATTGTTGTTTAGGTGGAGTAGTTTGTTAAACAGGTTATGCAGATGATAAAGATACTCAATTTTCAACAGGATTCCGAAAGCCTCTGCCAAATTCTTTGGGGTCAACAACTTTGCTTTAACTCTATTTAGAGAAGGATTGCAGGAGCCCTAATAAACAATCCCCTTCCCTATTCGTTTTGCCTATATAACAATTATTACTATGCAACAAGAACAGAACAATAGCCTAGCCCCTCAGCTCGACCGCCAAAGTCTGAGAACAAGAATTAAAGATTTACTGACTCAACTCTGCCAAGGTTTGTACGAGCGGGAAGATGCGGTGCGGCTCGCCCTGCTCAGTGCCCTAGCAGGAGAAAGCATCTTTCTATTAGGCCCTCCAGGCGTAGGGAAAAGTTTGATTGCCAGGCGGCTAAAGCACGCCTTCCGAGATGGTGTATCCTTCGAGTACCTCATGTCCAAATTCAGCACGCCCGATGAGATCTTTGGTCCAGTCTCCATTCAAAAACTCAAGGAAGAAGATAAATATCAACGCCTAACCGACAATTATCTACCTTCCGCCAATATTGTTTTCCTGGACGAAATCTGGAAAGCAGGACCTTCTATTCAAAATGCGCTACTCACCATTCTCAATGAAAAAATTTATAAAAATGGGGAGGAGGAAATGAAGGTCAATATTCGGGGCATCATCACCGCTTCCAATGAGCTGCCCCCTCAAGGGGGCAATCTCGCCCCCATCTGGGACCGCTTCCTCATCCGCCTTGAGTTGGGGAATATCCGCAAAGCCAAAAACTTCCTCAATATGATTACGGATACCTCCAATGCCTATCAAGACGACATAGTAGAGGAAATCAAAATTACCAATGAGGAAATTGATACTTGGTTGGAGGAAATCAAAAAAATAGAACTCCCGTCTGAGGTTCTCAATACCATACAAATTGTCAAACTTCGCATCGACGAACACAACGCCCAAGCCAACAACGCTGCCAATCCCATTTTGCTCTACGATCGTCGTTGGAAAAAACTGGTACAGCTCCTAAGAACTTCGGCCTTTCTCAATGGTCGCCCTGCAGTGGATCTAATGGACTGTTTTTTGATGGAACACTGCCTTTGGAATGCTCCCGATCAAAAAGAAATCATACAGGAATTTGTAGCGGAAGCTGTACGAAAACATGGCTATACCCTATCGGTCAATTTGGGGATGCTCAAAAAAGAAGTCGCTGAATTTGAGCAGGATGTAGAAGCCGAAACTCGGGTAAAATATACCCAATCGGAGCATTTTCCGCTGACGGTGCAGGAGTATTATTATGAATTAGATAAAAAAGAACAGCAGTTTAATGGACAATTGATTCAGATCAAACAATTCAATGCTTTGGAATTGGATAATGAGCAGGTGGTTAATTTTTATGATAGTGAGCTTAATCTCGTCAATCGCCTCAAAGCATTAAAAAGCCCAACCGAACATAGCATTGATGTCTTTCACAACTCTATCCGCCACAGTATCCCATTGGTGACACAGCAAAGAGAACGCAGCGAGATTGTATACAAGAAGCCTCATAAAGTTTTAGAAAAATTCTGGGATGAGCGTTATCACAAACTTTGGGATTATATTGAGGAGCAGGAAAAACGGCTTGAGCAAGAAGCACCTTCGGCCTTAAACCACCTTCATGAGAATCTCTTTGTAGATCCTGAATTAGCAGACATTGTCACTAGCAATCTAAAGGAGGTACAAAAGGCTTTAGGTCAACTCAAACTGCGCTTGGAAAAACTGAAATACGATTATAGTAGTTTGGAATAATCTTGTTTTAGGATTATATTGATCTGATTACGAATTATAGTCTTATTTCTATACATAACAATTCTTCTACCATGCGTGGTTTTGCTTTACTTTGTTTCATCCTCAGTTGCAGCACGCTGTTGGCGCAGCTAAAAATGAAATACCTCAACAATAAGACCTACACCTATGAGGAAAGTACCCAGATATATGAGTTGCTCAACGCCAATCATCCAGAAAGCACTCGATTAGAACAAATTGGGACTTCCGACATCGGTCAACCTATCTACCTCTTTACGATTTCGGCAGATGGCGATTTCGATCCTCAGTCGCTAAAACAAAAGGGCAAAACTATTTTATTTATCAATAACGCCATTCACCCTGGCGAACCTTGTGGGGTAGATGCTAGTGTGAAATTCGCCCAAGATCTGCTCAACATCAAAAAGTACAACAAGTGGCTTAAAAATGTAGTAGTGTGTATCATCCCCTTTTACAATGTAGGTGGAGGTAAAAACCGCTCCTGTTGTAGCCGTGCTAATCAAAATGGCCCCACAGAATACGGCTTTCGGGGCAATAGCCAAAACCGAGACCTCAACCGAGATTTCATCAAATGCGATACCCGAAATGCTCGTGCCTTTATCAAAGCCTATCAACAGTGGAAACCCGATGTTTTTATTGATACCCACACCACCAATGGTTCAGATCATCAATATGTGCTTACGCTAATTGCCACACAGCCTGATAAACTAGGAGGTCCCCTTGCCGATTATCTTCAAACTGCACTTGTTCCATACCTCTACCAAGAGATGAAAAAAAAGAAAATGGAACTCATCCCTTATGTGTACAGTATGGGGTCTAGCCCTGAAACTGGGATCAAAGACTACCTAGAAACGCCACGTTATTCCACTGGCTACACTACCCTATTCGGCAGTCTAGGTTTTGTCACTGAAGCCCTAAAATATAAGCCTTATCCTGATCGGGTAGAACATACTTATGAGTTTCTTCTAAGCAGTATACAGTGGATGGCTGGGAACTGCAAAACCCTTCTACAAACCAAACAAGAAACTCTAGATGCTTGGCGGGCACAAGACAGCTTTGCTATTCGTTGGAAATTAGATACCAACAGCTATAAAATGATTGAGTTTAAAGGCTATGAGCAGCACAAAGTCCCCAGCAATTTTGGAGAAGGAGCCAAACGCCTAGTTT
>CAZOLU010000040.1:0-3458 GCA_964580485.1 uncultured Saprospiraceae bacterium
AAGATGCATAAAATTACTTTCCGGAAAGTGTACTTAGGTTCCACAAAAAGTTTGATAATGTGCATCAAAATACTCGGGTACTTGTTGGAATTGCAGCTCATCGGGGTGTTGGTCATAAGGTTTTGAGAGCAGCTCTAACAGTTGGTTAAAAGGAGCTAAGTTACCTTTAATGGCAGCTTCTAGGGCATTTTCAACCCAATGGTTTCGGGGAATAATACTAGGGTTGAGCTTAGGTTTTGGGGTTGCTCCTTGTTTTGCATTTTTCCATTTTTGCATCCAGCCTATAAATTCCTCTTGATGAAAGAGGGGGGTATCCAAGGTTTTAGCTTGTTCTAGAGCTAAGAAGACTTGGGTGTAATCTGCTTTGTTGGTTTCCATTAAATCCAGCAGTTGATCCACCAGCACTTTATCTTCCTTCTGTGGATCTAAGATCCCTAGTTTGGCAAACATCATAGCGTACCATTTTTCGGTAAATTTCTGCTGAAAGCCTTCGATTACTTCCTTAGCGAGTTCAACGGCCTTTTCCTGATTTTGGGAGATAAGAGGTAGTAGCGTATTGGCAAAGGCGGTTAGATTCCATTTTGTAATAAAAGGCTGATGGCCAAAAGCATATCGCCCTTCGGTATCAATTGAGCTGAAAACGGTCTTGGGATGATAGGCATTCATAAAAGCACAGGGGCCATAGTCTATGCTTTCCCCTGCAATACTCATATTGTCGGTATTCATCACCCCATGAATAAATCCCACTCGCATCCAATGGACAACGAGGTCTATTTGTTTATCCATAACCGTTTTTAGGAGTTCAAGAGCGGGGTTGTCTGCCTCTAGTATTTCGGGATAATGCCTTTGTATCGTATAGTTGCTTAGCATTTGCAGATCTTCGAGAGAACAAAAATTACGGGCATACTCAAAAGTCCCAACACGTATATGACTTGTTGCGATACGTGTTAGTACCGCCCCAGCATTCATTTCCCCTCGAAAGACCTTTTCCCCAGTTGCGACCACAGCCAAACTTCGAGTTGTGGGGATACCCAAGTGATGCATAGCTTCGCTAATTAAATATTCTCGTAGCATAGAATACAGGGTTGCTCGACCATCACCACGTCTAGAATAAGGCGTTTTTCCAGCCCCTTTTAGTTGGATGTCAAATCGTTGATTGGCGGGGCTAATTTGCTCTCCTAATAAAATGGCTCGACCATCCCCCAACATGGTAAAATGACCAAATTGATGCCCTGCATAGGCTTGTGCTAGTGGCAATGCGCCTTTTGGGATTTTATTTCCAGAAAAATACTCAGCAATATCTGCTTTTTCATGATTTAAAAAGCCAAGCCCCAATTCATTTACCAAACTTTCGTTGAAACATACTACTTCAGGCTTTGCAACAGGGCTGGGTTCTAGCATGCTAAAAAAAGCCGAGGGTAAGTTTGTATAGCTATTTTCCAACTGCCAATGATCTGTCTTCTTATTGTTGTTCATAATACTTCAATTTATAGCGGTGGATAGATAGACCATTAGCTCCTAGCTGTATTTTGGGTTGGTGAAACAGCTATTGTAGGGTGGTCTAGCTGACCTAAACTCTGAAGTATACCTGCTTCATGAAAATGCATTTTGAGTTCAGGTGATATAAAAATAATGAAATACCTTCATAATAAAAAGCCGAAAATCAGAGGTATACTGATTTTCGGCTAAAATATTCTTAACAGTTGGCTTTAAGCTGCCGAACTCCCTACCGTAAGTAGGAAGATGAGTACCCCCGCAGCATAGCCCACTAGAGCAAGCCATGCGATATTTTTCAAATACCAAAAGAAAGAGATTTTTTCCATACCCATAGCTACTACACCTGCGGCAGATCCGATAATGAGCATAGATCCACCAGTTCCAGCAGAGTATGCAATAAAATGCCAAATTACCTCGTCAGTAGCCGCACTAAACATTCCCATTGCAGCTGCTACCAAAGGAACATTATCCACAATTGCAGAACCTACACCCAGTAAGGACACAAATAAATCTAGATTCATGGAGTTTTGTACATTATTACCAAAAATATAGATCAGCCCTAAAGATTCTAGAGCAGCCACAGTCATTAAAATTCCTAAGAAGAAGAGTATTGAAGGCATTTCGATTCTTGATAAAGCTCCAAAAGTTGGACTATTACCATGCCCACCGTGGCCTCCATCTCCATGATCATCGGTTTGAGCAGTTAGACTAAACTGACGATTGCTAATTACCTCTGCCACTAGAGAGAAGAATCCTAGAGAGAACATCATTCCTACATAAGGAGGTAAATGTGTTAGTGTTTTAATTACAGGAACCAATACAATCAAGCCTAGACCTAAATACAACATTAGAGGTCCTTTGGGATTAGCATTATCATCCGATTCACTAGGCTCAAACTCTCCTTTGAATATGGGTAGGAAAGATGCGATAAGTACAGGAATGACCATACAAGCCAAAGATGGTAGAATTAGATATTGAATCAGATGAATAGTCGTTACCTTTTTATTCATCCACAACATGGTAGTAGTGACATCACCAATAGGCGACCAAGCCCCTCCAGCATTTGCAGAAATGATAATCAAGCCAGCATACCACATTCGCAAACTAGCATCTGGTACTAATTTTCTAAGGATGGTAATCAATACAATAGTAGCGGTTAGGTTGTCGATAATAGCTGAGAGCACAAAGCCTAAGATACAGACAATCCAAAGCAGCACCTTCCTTTTCTTGGTTTTCACAAAAGATTTGATGGTTTCGAAGCCGTCAAAATGATCGATAATTTCTACAATCGTCATGGCCCCCACCAAGAAGAATAAAATTTCACTAGTCTTTCCAAAGTGATGCAGTAAGGTATGTTCCAGCCAGCCACTTTTACTGGCGGCATAGCCCTCCTCCGAGTGCTCGCCATGCGCATGTAGCGGAAGGTCTTTAAAGTCCGTTAATAATTTGCTATGAGCAGAGTCAAACCAATTTTCAAAGCCATCTAAACCTGAGGCCAACACAATCCAGGCGACTGCCATCATGAGCAAAGCAGGAACAAGCTTATCAATTTTCAGGGAATGCTCTAGGGTGATTGCCAAATACCCCAATACAAAAATGACTACAATTACTGTTTCCATTGTGGTTAGTTGTTATAAAACGCTAAGTTGGTTATATTATAAATTTCGTTTAGGTAATAGACTGTATCACCCTTGGTTAGTTTGGCTAAAATTAAAAAAAAGATCCATTATTAGAGCATTTGAACCCTATAAAATTGGGACAAGCTTAGCACAAGAAACTAAGTAACTGATAATCAAATATTAACGAATTTCCTTTTTATCCGAAGCATAGACCATTAAGGTATTCCCGATTTGATCATAACCTTCAAACATGGCTTTCCCTTTATTCTTGAGCAATTCGGCTTGAAAGCCCATAATGGTAAGATCTGCAGTTGTTGAGGTTTCATTGATAATGGTTTTCAC
>CAZOLU010000040.1:3468-8785 GCA_964580485.1 uncultured Saprospiraceae bacterium
GATTGAGAAAGTACCTGAATGTTGTTGGGAGAGATCGGTAATCGACCCGTTTGAATCAAAACCGAGAGTCGATTCTTCTCACTTGCCAAATCTTCTTCTGGATAGATCGCAAAAATCTTGATTTGTCCGGCACGCCATTCTCGGTGCCCTAGTAAGATATAAGCAAGGAGAATCATTAGGTTGGCATTTTCATAATCATGTTGTGTAATCCAGATATGAATTTCTTTTTTGAATCCAAAACCTCGTTCTGAAGTCCCTAGCAGAATCACATCAAATTCGGTGGCTCGTACCAAGCTGAAGTTGTCGATAATATCATCGAGATTATCTTGGTGTACTTTAGAATATTCTAATAGCAGTAGATTGTTGGCTTTTCCAGAAATACCGGGGAACTGCACCACTTGTGCCAAGGCTGTGGTAAAAGAAGGCGCCACCATCGTATCTACATAAACATTTGAACGAGAAGTTTCCGCCATTTTGATTAGGTCAGCTTTAGTTTTTCGAGCAATGCTGCCTGTGCTTTTAGAGAGGTAGTCGTTAATTCGATGAATATAAGTCCCAAAACCATAACGCTGTGCCATCCAACGCAGTAGATCAAAGGCAGAGATGCGGGTAAAGGTATCGTCTGAGATGCAGATAATGGAGGGTCTCCAACCGGCATCCTGCTCTTTTTCAGCCTTTTGCAAAAAGACCTGCAATTGGCGAGAGGTTTGGAAGATGGCCCCTTGAAAGATAGCCGCTAGGTTGCGCTTGTCTTGATTGACCATACTCACCCCAAAGTAGAAGGTTAGTAGCATGATAATAGATAGAAAAGCATAGGTGGTATTCATCAAAAACATCAGTCCGAAACAAGCCAATGCCCCCATTAGAGAGAGGTACCATTTAGAACGGAAAGAGGGGCGGTAAGAAGGATCTGCTGCAAAATGCTGAAGGAAGGAGATGAGGCAAAGAGATCCATAAGTTACCATAAAAAACATAGAAATCAGCTCTGCTACAAAGTCAATTTCCCCCATGGCAATAAAGACCAAGGCCAGTGCAATCGTAATCAAAGAAGCATTAAAAGGTTCGTCATTTTTTCCTCGTCCTTTAGACAACCATTTGTTCATGGCAGGTGTCGCTAAGATTTGATCTCTAGCAATAGCTTGGAGCGTACGAGGTGCCACCATCAAAGAGCCCAATGCAGAAGAAATGGTAGCTGCGGCTAGCCCCACAGGGATCAGCCACCAGCCTTGCCAGGCGATATCCGCCATCACCAAGCGAGAGGTGTCGTCAAGAGCTTCGGGCGTAGCAGAGGAAGACAATTTCCATGCAATAAATACATAAATGATCATTCCACTGATTGTTCCCGCTAGGGTTCCCAATGGAATCGAGCGAGAGGGGTTTTTCAAGTCGCCAGATAGGCCAACCCCAGCCGTCATTCCAGTAAAAGCGGGAAAGATAATGGCAAAAACCGCAAAAAAGGAATCGGGGTTTTCGACCATTGCATTAAAATTGAACTTTGCTGAAGCCTCAATAAGTTCGCCACCAGTATCTACATAATTCGCCCCAAAGAAAAAAGCAAGCATGGCCACAAAGAGGGTAGCCACCACAATATAGAGCATCTTCACCCCCAAATCAGCCCCCTTGATGAGGACCACGGCAGTGAGCAAGAAAAGTGCGGGGATACTGACGGTTTGTTTAAGGCTTAAAATCAATTTGAGGAAGGCCGGCATTTCGTAAGTGGCCATCAGCCACTCGAAAAGGGAACTAAAAGCCTCGGCAAATGCCATGATATAAAAAGCTACACTAATCGCTTGCGAAAGATACAGTGCAATACCAATGGTAGAGCCAATGACTAGACCAAAAGAACGCGAGATAATATAGTATTCTCCTCCCCCTTCTACTTTCTGATTGGTGGCAATTTCAGCAATGGCCATAGCTGTTGGGATGGTGACGGCATGCCCTACCAAAATGATGAGTAAGGTGCCAATAAAACCAACATTCCCCACCGCATAGCCAAAGCGCAGAAACATAATTGCACCCAAAATGGTGGAAATGGCAGTAAAAAATACGGGGGCTGTGCCAAAACCTGCTTTTTTTTGCTCTAATGCACTCATTTATACCAATAGATTTGATGATTGCTCATTTTATACCACAAGGTGGAATGCCCTAAAGCTACAAATTTTCGGCAAAGCATTCATTAATTTTAGCCCCAAAAAGTTGGCAGTGGTACAAGGCTATCTCCTTTTCAAGGACTTGAGGGTTTGCTCCAAGTCTTGCAAGTTCTTTTCTTTGTCTTCAATTTTTGTTTTTTGAGCAGTGCTTTCCTCTACTACTTTTGTTTTGTCCTCTTCTACCAACTTTATTTTTTGCTGGATTTTTTCGATTTCGGCCTCGTATTTGGAGATGATCTTTTCAAATTTAGCGATGGCTTTTTCCAAGCTTTTCAAGGCCTTTTGCTCTTCTTTGATGCTTTTCTTCTCTTCTTTGATGGCATTTTTGATCAGGTCAATTTCAATAACTCCCATAAAATCTTCCAAGAGCTGAATGGCCGCAGGCACTCGGTCGGGATGATCTTTAGAGGAGAGGTAAATCGCTCCAAGATTAAACCAGACCAGTAGTTCTAGGTTGCCCTCTTCTGCGCTGCCTACCACTCGAGCATAAACATCTATGGTATTGTCACTCATCTCTTTGATTTTGGCATTATCGCTAAAAACCTCCTGCATTTTTTTGTTGTACTTGGTTTTGCCTTTATATTTTTTGATATAAGACCGCCATTTGCCTAAGATAAATTCGGAGGAGGCGGCTTCTATTTTCATACTAAATGCATTGAGGCTACCCTTGCTCATAGCGTGTATGCCTTCTGATATTTCTACTTTTTGTTGTGCATTTAATGTAAAAAATGAAAGACTCAGGATTAGCATTAGAATGTTTCTCATAAGATTTTTATTTTTTCAAGGTTGTTTGAGAACTAAGTATGTGTGTGTGTGTGTGTGTGTTCAGCTATTGTACCCACTATCCCTCTAATATCGTTCCATCAATTCTATAGCATCTTCGGCCATTGTTTTTAGCAACTTCAATCGTTTCATGGCATTCATAAAAGCAGGATCATCCTTTTTTATCGGGCTCAAAGTTTCTATAAATCGAGTAGCACAATGGTATAATGCTATAAGTGTTGGCTTTAGGGCTAGTGTTATGGTATCATTAAAGTCATCCGAAAAGGTAAGTGTTGCATCCTTATTATACAGGTGGAGTGTAGCTTCTCTTGAAAAGTAATGAATAACAGCATTATCTCCATTGATTAAAAAAGGGATGGACTTCAGACACAAATTTTGAATCCAGGGGATCAGTTCATCTTCGATGAAGAATTGATCTTCACCTAACTTTATACAAAGTCTTCCTTCTAAAACAGATTCTTTTATAATTTTTTCGGTAGTAGCAGCGTCGGCTATTCCTAGTGCTGTTTCATGCAGTTGCTCCGTATTACTTAATGTTAGGCTAAATGTAATTTCAGGAGTTAAATTTTTCATGTATTAGCATAATGCTTAAATTGCCAATATTGTTGAGTGGGATATAGATGAGCTGCTAGAATAAGGCTCTTGCGACCAAAACCCCTGTATTTCTTTCCTTACCCAATAGATACTCATAAATGGTCTGATCCGAAAGTACCACCTCCATATCGGCCGTAGAGGCATGTAAAAAGTGTAGTTGATCCCCTTCCCAATGGGCAAGGGCAACATGAGAAACATCCAAGCCCTCAATATTGGTGGCATACATGATGATGTCCCCATTTTTGATATATTGTTCATAATCAGGTAGTTTACCCTTTGGAATATAATACAATTCCTGTTTTGAAATGCGATCTTCTATGGCTTGCATCACTGGTACTAGGCTAGGGTCTGCGGCTAATTGTTTGTAGCTGGAAACATGATTGCTCATAAAATTGACCTGATTGTCAAATGGCTCTACTTTTAATTCATTGCTAACTATGGACAGTAAACCTAATTCCTCATTATCTTTCAGCCATTCACTATAATAATGTAAGCGAGAAGTGTAGTCTCCTAATTCTCCTTTTCGATACCTCATCTTTTTAAGATGGTCGTGATAGTCAACAATGCTATAAGTTCCGTTTTTAATGGACTTGGATAGTGCTAATACGCTTTCTAAATAGGTGACACAATCCAAGGAACAAAGATTCATCACCACTTGCTCCTCCTCTTCGGTTTCTAAGGTATGAGCAACATAAGGTACATCTATGAAATATTGACCTACTTTAGAAAGGAGCTCTTCATTTTTAAGTTGATCCCAGGCTTCTGTTTTTGCGATTTGGAAAAGAGCGTCTAGTTTAAGTAGATTGGAATCTGACAAAACGCTTCGCAGTGAATCGGCTTTAGGGTCAATTTTTGTAACTTTTTCTTCCTCATGCTCTGAATGCTCATTCGCTTCATTTTGGGGGGCACAAGAAATAATGATTAGGCTAAAAAGCCCTAGTAAGAATAAAACCTTCTTATTCATTTTTATCCGTTTAGTTTTTTATGAACTCCATTGAAAACAGATCTATTACTACTCTTTTTATTGAAGATTAAATGCCTTTTTCATTTTCAGAAAGGATAGATTGGCTTCTTTGGCAATCAGAGGCAGTAATTTATAAAAATCAGGCTCTAGCTTTCTCCATAAATCATAATCTTCTTTTGATAAACTAAGATTGGTCTAGCCCCCTATAAATCCGACAATTTTACAGCTGTTAAACAATAAATGAAATCATCTTCGTAATTTTACATCAGCAAACAACAACCGAAGGTGATTATTATACCAAAAGTTGGAGGGAGGTGGTGGAGGAAATCACTTCCCTTTTTTATCAATCTTTCAGGGCCTCGAGCCCTTCAGATGAGCATTTTAGCGACTCAGGTCTGCCCAAAGATTGAGTTGCAGGCTTAGCCCAAGTTGTGGCCGCACCAGTACCCGTGACCCCAGATTATTGATTTGTCCTGCGGTATTTTCGTTTTCTAAAAAAATCGCCCCCGCATTCAAATAAATAAATTGATAGAGCTTATAACTCATCCCAATATAGGTAGGTCGTCTAAAAATAGGGCCACTCCACACATCAGCATTGGGTCCTACATCATTAAAATTAGTAACAAAAGCCCCTAAAGTGATCGTTGTATTACTCCATATTTTAGGCGCAAAAGCCCGCTTGGCCAGTGGAAAAGACAAGCCCACAAAAGGAGCAGAGCCCAAGGATAAATTCTGAGTAGTTCCTTCTACATAAACTCCGGCATAGCCTGCCTGTATAGAAAGAATACGCCTTGTTTTTTCCGTCGCATAATCATTTACATAACGA
>CAZOLU010000040.1:8795-15596 GCA_964580485.1 uncultured Saprospiraceae bacterium
CAATTTCATCCAAGCTTGATTAAGGTAGGTACTTAATTCCGAATAAATCAAACTTTTGAGGTCTTTAACCAACTTCTCTTTGTATTCTAAACGAGCTTCATCCTTACTAGCACCCAGAAAGAGCAGTCGCCCTTTTTTCAACTTGGCATTTGCCAGATGTTTAATGGTTTGCTCAATAATTTCAGAAAAGCCTTCAAATTCAATACTGCTGTAGTTTCTATAATATTTTAAACTGCTTTCTACAATGCTATTCAGATCTGCAATCATCTTCTTACTAGATTGATTGAGCTGAATAGATTTCTTTTTGAGGTCAAAGGTTTGTTCTAAATAGGTATCTATATGCGTAAAAAGTTGCTCCTCTAAAGCCTGCTTCTCTTCTGAAGAAATCGCAGCATAAAACTTAAACTCAAAATCATAATTGGTATTGCCTCTTAACTTATAGTTGAGTGGAAGGTTAAAGCGACTGCGATCTCTATCCAAAGGTCGTTTCCAGAGGGTCTCGTAAAGTGCTTTTCGATCAGCTCGACCTTTAGCTTCTAAAACAGACAATTCAATATAATCGATATTTTCGGGAATATCGCCCTGTATCAGAAGTTGTGTTTCGGCTGGCAGTTGTTGATTACTATTAAAAGAAGCTTTCTCATAATCAAAATCAATGATTTTATATTGTGCTAAAGCAAAGGAAGGAAGACAGCCCATTGTAAATAAAAGGACCATGTTTTTAATGAAGATAGTTTGCATGATTGTTTTTTTGTGATGAGTAATATAAAACCGTACATATTTTCGAATCCTATGCCAAAGGTCCCAAGGACTTTTTTGGAGCATCCCTAGGGAAAGGCAACGCCTTGCAGAGGTCAGGAAAATTATTCTTCATGCGCTTGGTTTACTTGGCTTGTTTCTAAAGCAGTGGTTTTGGATCTGCTGTTAGGGTTAGAAATATGATCTCTAACTAGTCTAGTACTTTTTAAGTTCCCTAAAGAAAAAAATATAGGCATAAAGTCTATAAAAAAGGCTATATTCACTTTAAGTCTAATAAACAATCTCCAAAATAACAAAAAATTATGACAAAGATTCTACGACTAGGGTTTGTAATGAGTGGTGGTGTTTCGCTGGGTACTTTTTCTGGAGCTGCACTAACAGAGGCCATTAAGCAGTTGATTGTACATGGGCAATACGATAGTGGTGAAAAGGATAAGCAGGGGCAGCCTATTTATCGCTCTTATGATAAGGTAGAAATTGATGTATTCAGTGGTGCTAGTGCTGGGGCTATCTCTCTTGGTCTGATGCTAAGGGTCTTGAGCAACCATCGAGACAAATATCAGTTGTTGGGCTATAATAGTTATTTACAGTTTCGTGAAAAAATGGAAAAAGAGCTGCTTGGCCAGTTTGGAGAGGCGGTTTATAAAATGAAAGAGGAGCATCCTGAAAAATACGAGGACCTCATTGCAGCTCAAGCCCTACAGAAAATTCAGGAAAAAGTATGGGCAAAAGAAGTAGATATTCACCGACTTTTGGGTACGGGAGCCCATCAAAAAGATTTATCGCATAATGCAGGCTTGAGCGACCGAGAATGGGTCGATCATCTTGGCAAGCAGTTTTTTCGCTTTGAGCAAAAAGATCAACGCCTTAGCCACAAACGCCTATTGGCCGATCGAGTACTTTTTGGCTGTACCCTAGCTAATTTGAATTTTACGATTCGAAAACATCGCAACCCCAAGCAAGTAGGCTCAGAGGGCCCTTTCCTCAAAGCCCTCAATGATGCCTCGGTAGATCGAGTACATAGCGAGCTTCGGGTTTTTGACCTCAATTTTGGAGAAATCAACCCTGCCACCATCCCCTACTACCCGATCCCTTGGATTCAATACCATATTGGCGAAGATCTACAAACAAAACAGGTAGACGGGCAAGGGCAGCCCTATCCAAAACGAATTCGAAATCTAGAAAGCAATGAGGTTTGGCGAGAGATTACAGCAAGTGCTATAGCTTCTAGTGCCTTCCCCTTTGCTTTTGAGCCTGTGGTCTTAAATCGCTATCGCTACGAATTTGGAGAAGATTGGCCTAAAGAATTGGAACAACGAGAGCAATATGCCTTTACCTACGTAGATGGTGGAACTTTTAATAATGAGCCTATTAAAGAGGGTTTGCGCCTGGCCGCCTATATTGATAATATTCAAAGCCACATAGCCTTTGACCGAATGATCGTTTTTGTAGACCCTATGGTCGGAGATTTAGAAACGCAGTTTCGGGTCAATGTGCATAGTACTATGGGACAAAGCCGCTCTTTTCTAACGGGTAAAGCAAAATCAGCCCAAAAATCTACCTTGATGCGTCTGGTGAGTAAAGCCCCTCATATGCTTACGGCTATTTTGAATGAAGCTAGGGGTATTGAATTGCCTAAAATATCAGCCGTACTCACCAAGTTTGAAAAGCGAAAGCAGATGCGAGACTTTCTCAAAGCTACGGTGGGCATTGCTATGGAAGATCAAGAGATTATACGGATGCGAGAGTTTGTAATGGCAGAACTGGATCAAATTCGCCATAGTCTAGACCTTCCCCCCAACACCCTGCAAATCCAGCATGAGCTGATTCGGATTTTAGAAGAAGAACAGGAGTTTTTCAAAGGGAAACTTCCCCTAGAAGACCGCATGGAGATGATTGATGGCATTCAGCAGTTTGTGTACCTTCCACAACCCAGTCAACTTCCCAACATTCGATATTGGCTGGTAGCTTTGGCCTGCGTAGCACAAGATATTTCCATGCAACTCTCTGGAAAAACAGCTAATGCCCAGATTGTTCCTATTGCACCTTTTGATTTTTATCAAGAAGAATATAGCTATGAACTACTGCATTTGCCTGGGGGAGGGATTGCAGGCTTTGCGGGATTTGCCTCAGATGCTGCATCGGCGTATGAAATAGCTTATGGTCGCTATTGTGCTTATCGCATTTTGAGCGACTTGAAGCTTACGGGAGGGCAACAAAACCCAATGTCCATCCCCCCTGCTTTTGATTATAGTTTGTTTACACCAGAAGTAAAAGACCAGCTCAAACGTTCTTTGCTCAAACGGGTGCGTGAGATTATTCCCAATGAATACAAGTCTGTTTTACCCTTTATGGAAGGGCATATCGAATCTAGTATTGTGAATTTTATTGAGGAGAACATTGACAATACAGGTCCCAAACGTCATTTTGAGTTTAGAATTAAGGTACCTTCTGATATCTTTATACTGCGAGGGTTTAGAGCCGATGGGCAAACAGCTAAAAGGAATAATTTGGAGGTGATTAAAATTGATGGTCATTGGTATTTGGTTACTCAACTCAGCTACTATCCCGAACGCCAGCAATGGAAAGGCGACCATGTCAATGAATTGCAGAAACTTTTTGTAGATAAAATGCGACTCTTTGAAAATACGGCAGCGTTGGGGGTAGAGCTTCCCAAGCTTCCATCAGATCATGAAGCCTTTTTGTCTCCTAACCCCATTTTTCACTTAGATGCTCAAACACAACTCAATGTTGGGGGCTATACGGAGATAAAAGCTATCGGCTGGGAGTTGAAATCAGACATCAAACCTTTAGATCAGCACCTATGGGCTTGAGGTCTAGTTGAGGTGGATACAAAAAAATTGCGAGGGCACTTGGCCACTCGCAATTTTTTTGTACAGACTCAGCTTTTTAGCTAATTTCCTTTAGCACTCCTAAATCCCTAGCTTAGCTTTGACTTTACTGGTAGCATCAATACCACCATCAGAATAGAGGATCAATTTTTTGTCGATAATATAGCCATAGCCATTTTCTTTGGCGACATCCTCTAGTGCTTTATTAAACTGCTCATACAAGGGTTTGATGAGTTCCTGTTCTTTTTTCACTAAGTCCTGATCGGCTTTTTGTGCCAATGTTTGGAGATCTTGTTGCATGGTCATCAATTTAGCTTCTGCTTCTTTCTGCTGAGCAGGAGACATAGTACCTGCCTGTACCTGAGCCATAACATCGGTATAGTATTTTTGCATTTCAGCTTGCTTCCCTTCTAATTGCTTTTGGAGGATTTTACCATAAGCCTCTACTTCTGCTTTAGCACGTTTGTAAGCAGGCATATTGGGAATAATAGCATCTCCATCTACATGCGCCATCTTCTGAGCATCCACAGCAACACTAAAGGCCATAAACATACAAAAGCTCAAGAGGGCGACTAATTTGGTTATATTTTTCATTGTTTTTTGATTTATGAGTAAATCCATTAAGTTGATAGATGTACAACTTCTCTGGAGAAAAACTTCTATTGATTTTAAATTCCCAATTGGGCTTTTATTTTACTAGTAGCATCAATTCCACCTCCATCATAAAGCAATAGTTTTTTATCTAATACATAGGCATAACCATTAGCTTGAGCCACAGTTTTAAGGGCATTTTCAAACTTTTCATAGAGGGGTTTTGTAAGTTCTTGTTCTTTTTTCAGAAGATCCTCATCTGCTTTTAGAGCCAAGGTTTGTAGCTCCTCCTGCATTTTAGCTAGTTTTTCTTCGGCAGCCTTTTGTTCTACTGGAGGCATTGTTCCATTCTGAACCCGAGTCATCACATCGGTGTAGTATTGCTGCATTGCGGCCTGCTTCCCTTCCAATTGCTTTTGTAGAATTTTACTATAACTTTCTACCTCTGCTTTCGCACGTTTGTATTCTGGCATATTCGGTAAAATTTGATCTGCATCAACATAAGCAATTTTTTGCTGTGCATAAGTATTAGTACTAAAAGCCATTAGACAAAGTACTAAGATAAGTGAAGAAAATTTCATCCATTTTTCCATAAACTATATTGGTTTTAGATTTTACAAAATATGGGTGGCAAAAATAAGATTTTTTGTGAGAAAACCTCAGAAGATACCCGCTTCTCTATTCATGCGAAAGCATTGAAGCCTAAATTATTTATCGGTCGAGGCGTTTTATAACATCTTCGGTGACATCCTTATCTCCTTCGGCATAAATGATCGTGCTACCATCTGGAGCGGTAAAAATGATGTCAATACCTCGATCTTTGGCTAGTTTTTCAATGGTTTTATATACTTTTTCTTGAATAGGCTTCACCAAGCTCTGGCGTTTTTTAAACAATTCGCCTTCTGGCCCAAAGCGTTTTTTTTGTAATTCCCTTACTTTATTTTCCTTATTGATAATTTCATCCTGCTTTTGCTTACGCATTTCGTCACTCATCAATACCTCTCGGGCTTGATAATCTCTATACATCTGCTCAATATTTTCATACTCTTTAGCAATTTCTTGTCGCCAGCGTTCTGCGGTTTGCTCCAATTCCGTTTGGGCAGTTTTGTATTCAGGAACTGCTTCCATAATTTTGTCCATATCGACATAAGCAATTTTTTGAGCGTAGCCTGAGCTCATTCCCAAAGCTATAAAAGCCAACAGTAGCATTAGTTTTTTCATTATTTTAATTTATAATTTAAGGTGTAGCAAAAGCCTGACTATATCTATGCACTTCTCAGGACGACCATTCTAAAGCAAGTAGCCCAAGAGAAGATTCAAAGCTAGTTATTAGAACTTATGCAATAGCTTTGCCAAACTTTAGCTTTAAAGTTTTGAAAACGTTTAGACATCCATTTACAACTAGGTTCTAGCCTTTAAATTAACGGAATTTTAACGCTCCAAAGATATAAAAAAACACCCTTAGAAAGCAGCTCCAAGGGTGTTTTGTTATGTTAGGATAAAAAAATTACTTTTTCAATCCAATTTCGCGCAAGCGTTCGTCCAAATATTCACCAGCCGTTATAGGATCATATTGCTGAGGATTCTCATCAGTTATACAATCCTTCAAACAGGTCAAATCCATGTCTGATCGAGGGTGTAAGAAGAAAGGGATAGAAATACGAGCGGTTCCCCATTTTTCACGAGGGGGATTCACTACACGGTGGGTTGTAGATTTGAGTTGATTGTTGGTTAGGCGTTGCAGCATATCACCAACATTAATGACGATATTATCACCCAAAGCTTTCACATCAATCCAATCATGCCCTAAAGGGCGTACTTGCAGCCCATCGGCCGAAGCCCCAAACAATAAAGTAATCAGGTTGATGTCCTCATGCTCTTCGGCACGAATTGCAGACTTAGGCTCTTCGGTAATAGGTGGATAATGAATTGCACGCAGGATGCTATTTCCTCCTTCAATATGCTTATCAAAATAATTGCGATCCAGCCCCAAATAAATAGCAATAGCCTCTAGCAAAGCACCACCCGACTTTTCAAAAGCGCGATATAGTTCTCGTGCTACTTTATTAAACTCTGGCAATTCATCCACATAGATGTTATCAGGATATACCTCCTGTAATTCATGGCCTTCTAGCAATTCCTGACCAAATTGGTAAAACTCTTTCAAATCTCCTACATTAGATTGCTTGGCATGTTCTCGGCCAAAAGAGGTATACCCTCTTTGCCCAGCACCACCTTTTACCTCGTATTTTGATTTAGTGTCGAGGTTCATTCCAAAAAACTGCTCTGCACCTGAATAGAAGGCATTCACCAACTCCATGGGGATCCCATGATTTTTTACACTTACAAAACCGATATCTGTAAATGCTTGTCCAATTTCTTGAACAAATTCTGCTTGCTGAGCAGCATCACCGTTGACAAACTTTCCAAGATCTACCTGAGGAATTCCAGTTATTGTATCCATAAATATTATGCTTTGTAAAATATCAATAAAATAATATTGCTGATTGAGAATTTTTGTTGCTAAATACTCTGTCCTGAAAGTTTTTTAATATAGCTTTTATGGAGTAGCCCTGAAGGCGAGCTAGCATGATGCAAT
>CAZOLU010000041.1:0-15177 GCA_964580485.1 uncultured Saprospiraceae bacterium
GGTGGTTATTATGTAAGAAACGCAAAAGGTTGTTTGTTGGCCAACTTCAAGCCTGGCCGTGGGGATTATCCTGCTGACGGTGGATTATATACTGTAAAAGGAGATGCTTATTTCCCTAATGATTATGGATTATACTGTATGTCAGGTAATGCTGCTGAATGGACTTCTTCAGCTTACTATGAAAATGCTTATGCTTTTATTCATGATCTTCAGCCAGATATTCGCTTCGATGCAGAAGAAGATGATCCGAATACTTGGAAACGTAAAGTAATTCGTGGTGGTTCTTGGAAAGACATCATGTATTATATCCAAACAGGTACTCGCCACTGGGAATTCCAAGATACTACTAAATCTTATATCGGTTTCCGTTGTGTACTTACTTTCTTAGGACGTTCTATCAACGACTTCAAATAGACTCTTAATCAAGAGTTTCGACTTAGTGAAAACTAAGGTTCTAACTATAGCAAACTAGATAGATCAGGCGCATTATTCTACAGAATAATGCGCCTGTATCTTTGGCTATTATTGACTTCCTTGATTTTTTTTTCAAAAAAAAATAAAAAAAAGTGTAACGATTTTTAGAAATTGTATTATACTTACAAAGGTTTTCGGGAAAATGTTTTATCTTCACGAACACTAATATAATCTATCATTAGAAAACCCTTTTATTAATTAGCTAACCTTAAAAACTTTAGAGTCATGAGTTTTATTCATTCTAGCGGATTTGCTTACATTAAAAACCTAATTATCGGTGTTGGTGCATCAGTTGTATTGATCGGTGCACTTTTCAAAATTATGTCTTGGCCTGGTGCTAGTCTTATGTTGACCGTAGGACTATTGACTGAGGCTGGTCTGTTTATCATGTTGGGTCTTCTCCCTCCTCACAAAGAGTACTACTGGGAAAAATTATATCCTGGTCTAGACAAGCACGGTGGAGAAATCAAAGCTGGTGGTAGTAGTAGCTTTGACGGAGAGGCTTTGAATTCTACCTTGAAAGGTTTGGGTTCTGCCATGAGCAACATTCAATTGGATACTTCTGGATTGGAAGATCAGCAATCTAAAATGATCGGTGAGTTGCAGACTATGGCGAAGAGCATGTCTTCTCTCAAAGCTTTACAAGAAGCAGACTTCACTGAAATCAAAAATGTTACACAAGGTGCTGGTAAATTTGCAGCTGCGCTTAATGAGGCTGTAGAAAGTATCAGCGAATCTTTGGAAGACACTAGAGTTTACAAAGAACAACTTACTCAATTGAACAAAAACTTGCAGTCACTTAATGGTGTATACGGTAACGTATTGTCTGCAATGGGTCAAGGAAAGTAATCTACACACTTTAAAAGTGTCCTGTATTCCTGAATAATCACTTCAATCTTTGTACTGATGAACAAAGGCAGCAATTGGAACTTGATTCCAGGAGTCCAAAATTTAATTTGTAAACTTATTTAAATCAGAAAATACTATGGCAATTCCTAAGGAGCCACGGCAGTTGATGATCAACCTGATGTACCTCGTACTTACTGCGATGCTTGCATTGAACGTATCGGCCGAGATTATCAACGCCTTTTTTATGCTTGACAAAGGTATCAAGCACACCAACGAAATCGTAGACAATAGTATCAAAGGTACTATCGAGGCTATGAAAAATACCGCAGCCGAGAAAACTCACCTCAAGCCTATTGCAGAAGCTGCAGCTGAGGTGCCTAACAAAATCGAACCCTTGATCAAAAAAGTAGATGAGCTTCGTGCTGCTATTACCAATGAAGGTGGTTTTTATATTTATGAAGGCGACTATCATGGTAAGGATGCTGCTTCTCGTAAAGCTAAATACGAAAAGACCGGGATCACTAATTTTGTAATGACAGAT
Source organism: uncultured Saprospiraceae bacterium (assembly GCA_964580485.1). GTDB lineage: Bacteria > Bacteroidota > Bacteroidia > Chitinophagales > Saprospiraceae > Saprospira. Next base: position 1,865 of record CAZOLU010000041.1, read on the forward strand.
GATGTTAAAGTTGAGGCTAAGCCTGTAGACAAAAAGAATAAAGATGTTACACAACGTCTTTTGGTAGATGAAGGTCAGGGTGAAGAACTTCTTGCTTTAATCAACTCTACTCATGATGAACTTATCGCAGTAGTAGATAAGGTTATCAAAATTGCGGAAGAGAAGGAAATCAAAGGGGTGAAATTTAATCCTGAAGAAGTAGAGAAGTTGAAACAGGACCTCGTCTTGGAGAAAATCAATGCTGAAAAAATTATGGAAGAATCTGGAAAGCCTAGCTGGTCAGCGCATGTATTTGGGTATATGCCTATTGCTGCTTGTTATCCACTATTCCGTAAGTATCAGAATGATGCCAAGAACGCTGCGGCTCAGATCATCAACTTCTTGTCTGCCAACATGGGGACCAAGGCTTTGGTATATGACAAATTCGATGTATTCTCTTCTTCTGAAAAACCTTACATTCTCTTAGGAGAAACTTATGAGGCAGAGATCGCATTGGGTGCATTCTCTAGTCAGGCAGAATTTACAGTAAGTGTAGGTGGTCGTCCTTTACAGGTAACTGACGGTAAAGCTAAATTTACAGCTACTCCTGGTTCTGTAGGTACACAGTCTTATACTGCTAATATTACAGTAGTCAACCCTCTTACTGGAGAGACTGAAAAAGTAACCAAAGACTTCAAATACGAAGTAGGGGTGCCTTCTGCTACTGTAGCTGCTGATAAAATGAATGTATTCTACATTGGTGTAGAAAACCCAATTTCTGTATCTGCTGCGGGTGTATCTTCTAATGACTTAGCTGTAACAGTTACTGGTGCAGGTGGAGGATCTTTATCTAAAGCACCTGGTAAAGGTAAATACAATGTGAAGGTAACTAAGCAAACTGCTAAAGACCAATACTGTAAAATTGTATTGACCAACAAGCAAACTGGTAAAGTACTAGCTCAAGCACCTTTCCGTGTAAAGCGTATTCCTGACCCAATTGCTAAATTGGCTAATGGTAAAACTGATGGTGTGGTAAGAGCTGCTGAGATGCGTGTAATGCGTGGTTTGATGGCAGTACTTGAAAACTTTGACTTTGATGCAAGATGTCAGATCCAAGGTTTCACCATGTACTACATGCCACCTCGTCAAGACCCTGTTGAGATCACCAATGCTGGTGGTAGTTTCACTGGTAAGGCATTACAGGCCGTACAGAACGCACGTACAGGATCGACTTTCCAATTTATCAATGTGAAAGGTCGTTGTCCTGGAGACCCTGCTGGTCGTAAGTTGAACGGTTTGGCTTTCCAAATCCGATAAGCGAATTTTTATAGAAATTCATACAATAGAGGTTGGTTGTTCATCGTTATATTAGCGAAAACAACCAACTTTTTATTTATAGGAATAGACAAGTGCTACTAACCTTTCTCTATTTTTGGTATTAATGGGTGATATTTATTGGGTGAAACACTGTTATTGCTGTACAGTATCACTGATTTGTATTACCTTTGAGAAGGGATTACCAATAACATTTTGTTTCCCTAAATTTTGCTAATTTTTTAAAATTTTGAAACAGATGAATGCTACATCAAAAATTTTACGTTTTGTTTTACTTGGATGTATGACCTTTCTGTCTTGCAATGTAGCTCTATTTGCACAGGGTGATGATCCCAATGTGACAGAATCGGGTAATGCAAAATCTGAAACTCCTCGGGATGATATCTATGATAGATACATGACTTCCGAAAAGCTTGTATTACCCTATGATCACCTTCATGAAAAAGACATCTTTTGGGAAAAAAGAGTTTGGCGCTTGATCGATGTTCGTGAAAAACAGAACCACCGTTTTGCTAATGTAAAAAAACCTTTTATCAACATTCTTCTAGAGCATGGTCGTAAAGGTGATATTCAGTGTTATTCTGTAATGGCAAAAGATGGTACTGATGGAGATGATTTCTCTAATCCCCTCACTCAACAAGAGATGCAAACACTGGGAAGTAGTACAGATACTGTAATTTCCTTTGATCCTGAAACTTTTGAGGAAATTGTGAATGTAGTAACCAACGAATTGATTCCTACAGATGTTAAGCAGTATCGTATAAAAGAGGTCTGGTTCTTTGATGAAGAGACTTCTGAAATGGATGTACGTATCTTAGGTGTTGCTCCAATTATCAATCGTTATGATCAAGATGGAAACTTCCTAAACTCAGGGGCATTATTTTGGGCCTATTATCCAGAATTGCGTCCTATCCTTTCTCAGCATGCCTGCTACAATGAGCACAATGATGTTAATCACCAAAGCTGGGAGGATATCTTTGAAGCGCGAATGTTTTCCAGCTATATTATCAAAGAATCGAACGTGTACGACAGACGTATTCAAGACTACAAATCAGGTATCAACATCTTGGTAGAGTCAGATAAAATCAAAGATAATATGTTCCACTTTGAGCATGATCTTTGGTCTTACTAAAATTGTATAAAAAAAGTATTAGAAGGGAGGAAGTCGCTAGCGGCTTCCTCCCTTTTTTTTAACATGTCCTTAATTAAAAAATTGATAATCAATAAAATAACAATAAAAGCTGTTGCGTTATTTTAGTGAATTAATTTGAAAGCGATTTTTATCCCAATCTAAGTAGCTTCCAATATAATTATTTCAAAAATAAAAAAAACTTCGCCTGCCAAACATCTCTACACTTCTTTCTCTATATCAACCATAACCTTTATCCTAATAAAAAGCAAGTAGTAGGTTATGCCAATTACTTAATCAACTAAAAAGAAGTAAGAGTATGAAAATGCAATGGATTAAATCTTTTTGTTTGGGGCTATCAATACTTAGTTTTCCCTTTTATAGTCAAGCACAACTCACGGAAAGTGGGCATCCCATCACAGCGTCTGCTGAAAAAGAATACAAGCCTTCTACGAGTGCCAATACTCGTCCTCCAATGAATGATATTTGTGTTAGGAAGTGTAATACTCAAAAACGAGTGTTAGCGTATCCTCATTTGGAAGAGCGCGATGTCATGTGGGAAAAACGCATCTGGCGAGAGGTTCACTTGAGTGAGCGTTTCAACCATCACTTTGCTTATGTGAAAAAGCCCCTAATCTCGGTGCTCTTGGAAGAAGCCAAGGCGCAAAACCTGATTTTGTATAGTCCTCTGGATGACCAATTCTCAACACCAATGTCTGTCGATGAAATAGGAGAGATGTGGGGGAGTTATGATACTATTACTGTTTTTGATCCAGAAACTTATACAGACTCTTTGGTTGTGGTATACAATGAGCTAAATCCAATGGATGTTCAGGCTTACCGAATCAAAGAAGTTTGGTTTTTTGATAGCAAACGGTCAAGGCTAGATGTACGAATTTTAGGGATTGCTCCTATTGCCAATCGCTATGATGAAGAGGGGCGGCTTATTGCTTCTATGCCCTTGTTTTGGGTATATTATCCTGATGCTCGTTCTACTTTGATTGAACATGAAACCTATGATCCTTTCAATGGCTCAACTGCTTTAGCTTGGGATGATGTATTTGAAGCTCGCATTTTTCATGGTGTAATTGTTAAAGAAAGTAATATCTATGATCGGAGAATTCAGGATTATGCCTCTGGGATGAATGCTTTACTGGAAGCTGAGAAAATTCATGAAAGCATTCGGAATTATGAGCATGATCTTTGGTCTTATTAAATAATAGTCTGTGAAGTTTTTGAGTTTTTACCTATGTGTTTAGCGTAGGGAGTCTTTCCCTGGGGATGCTCCAAAGGAGTCTTTGGGACCTTTGGCATAGGCTCCCGAAGCCATTCCTACGCAAGCTGTAGCCTTCAGGCCTCGGTATACTATTTCAGCGAAGCCTTGCGGAGATTAACTTTTTAGAAGCCTTTAGGCTTCAAAAAAGTCAAAAACTACGCTAAACACACAGGTTGTTACAAAAAAACTCAAAAACTAGCTTTTTTTTGATGATCCATCATCTACAAAAAGTTCAGGGGCTAAAGATCAAAGTCGTTTATAAATAAAAAAGCCCCCTCCTAAGAAGCGAGTAGGAGGGGGCTTTACTATTTGAAAAAAGCTCTAGCTTATTGTTTGATTAAACGATAAGTTTGAGTTTCTTCACCTACGGTCAAGCGTACAAAGTAAACGCCAGCAGCCCATTGGTTCATATCCAACTGATACTGAGCATTTAATACTTCACCATCTAGAATGCGGTGCATCACCTGACCAGTAACGTTCACTACCTCGATGTTTACATCAGTAACTTCTTGAAGCTCTATGCTCAATACTGCCTGATCTTTAGCAGGGTTAGGGAACAAGTTGACCAAGATATCTTCATTATTCAATGTAATAGAAGTAGGACCATCTGCTACGGTACCACTAGCTACGTGAGTACAACCGTTAGCATCTGTAATCGTTACGCTGTACGTACCAGCAGCAACACCTGTAAGATCTTCAGTGTTAGCCCCATTGTCCCAGCTAAAGCTGTAAGGAGGAGTACCACCAGCAGGAGCCATATCAACAGCACCGTCTGTACCACCAGCAGTAGAAGCATCTGTTACGGTTACACCTGCAGAAATTGCAGCAGGTTCTGTTACGGTTACACTATTAGGAGTGAATAAACATCCGTTGTCGTCAGTAATAGTTACACTATAGCTACCAGCACCCAAGCCAGAAGCCATCATAGTAGTTTGTCCGTCAGACCAGCTATAGCCGTAAGGAGCAGTACCACCAGAAATATTAGCAGTAGCAGTACCATCTGCAGCAGCATTACAAGCCACATCTGTTTGTGTAGCAGAACCAGACAATGGAAGTGGTTCTGTAATAGATGCTGTAGCAGTGGTAAAGCACCCATTATTGTCAGTTACAGTACCAGTGTACCCTCCAGGACTTAAACCAGTGAGATCTTCAGTAATTGAGCCATCACTCCAGTTGAAAGTGTATCCAGAAGTAACAGTACCACCAGCTACGGTAATATCAATAGCACCATCTCCAGCTCCAAAACAGCTTAGATTTGTAGTTGCAGCACCAGTAATAGTCACTTCGGTAGGTTCTGTGATGGTTATGCTAGAAATAGAGCTACAAGAAGCATTGTCTGTAACTGTTACAGTATATACACCAGCAGCAAGGTTAGATTCAGTAGCACCGCTACCACCACTACTCCAAGCATAGTTGTAAGGAGCAGTACCACCAGATGCAGTTACGGTAGCTTCTCCATCACTTGCACCATTACAACTTACATCAGCACCATTAAAGTTAGATGAAACTGCAGCGTTAGAAGTAGGAGAGTTAGGGTTATTTACTACAATACCAGAGATTACACCCTCACAACCATTCGCATCGCTGATCGTTACGGTGTAAGAACCAGCAGCGATGTTGCTGATCGTTTGAGTGTTGCCATTATTAGACCAAGTGTAGTTGTAAGGAGCTGTACCATTAGTTGGGTTTACAGAAGCAGAACCCGTAGCACCACCACAAGCAGAGTTGGTAGTAGTGTTTGTTGCAGCAAGTACTACAGTATTGCTACCCACAGTTACGGTATCCGTCAATGCACAACCCAAAGCATCTGTAATTGTGATGAAGTAATCACCAGCAGTCAAGTTATTTGCGGTAGCTGTAGTATTACCATTAGACCAGTTGTAAGTATAAGGTGCAATACCTGAGGCAGTTACTGTAGCACTACCATTACCACCGGTACAAGTCGCATCAGTTACTGCATCCGTGTAGCTCAATGCACAACCTAGGATTGGACGAATGATAGGAACTTTTTGGAATTGAGGAGGGAAGGCCTCTACCGCAGTCCAAGGCTGAGTATTCCAGCTCAACCAAACCGTATTTGTAGTCATAATATTATCAGCAAAAGCTAAGCCCATGTTGGTATTGTACTCTACGGCAGCTACAAGGTAAGTACCAGGAGCTAAGCTAAGTGTACCACCACCTACTGCATTTACAGCAAAGGTACGAGTAATTAACCCAGAGGTATCTGCTGCAGTGAAGACATAAACATCAGACATACCAATCATGGTATTAGGTGTTCCTGCAGTCAAGCTAAAGATTGCTACACGAGTAGAATCTCCAATTGCATCACCAGGAGCATTGTCTGAACCAGGCTTGTTGTACGCTACAAATACAGAGTCAAGAGGTGTAGCAGTATTGATAGTATACAAAGAACCAATGAATCCCTCAGATCCAGCGCCAATACCAAAAGAAGCAGTGATATTAGCATCATCACGGGCATAAGTAAAGTCATCTACCAATAGGGCAGCATATAAGGTATCGTTATTAGTATTCAAATCACCAGTGGTATTCACGATGTATTCAAATACATAGTTACCTGTCGCTGTTGGAGTAAAAGAGCCCGCAGTTAAGGTAGCAGAAGCACCAGCATTGATAGAAGTCGCTGCACTAGAAGTAGTTTGGATAGGAGTTGTAGGAGTAGCTGCATCATAAACATTTACAGTTAGTGTAGCGTTTGTTGCAGTTTGCGTACCAATATTGTCTACATCACCAGAAAAGTTGATAGGTGTAACCTGAGTGAAAGGAACAATAGTATACTCCTGAGCATTTATCCCCACAAGTGAAGCATCTGGAGCAGATACTGTAAGCTCATTCAAGCGTACTTCATCAACACCGATACCATCAGCCCAAGCAGCATTATCATTGTACACAAAGGAAATGAGTACATTGGCATTACCAGCATAGCTATTCAAACCTACGGTAACATCATCCTGCCAAGCTGCATTTGTAGCAATAGTGAGTTCTGTAGTCCAAGTAGCACCACCATCGGTACTTACCTCAACTGTACCTGTACCACCATAAGTACCAGGAAGGAATACATCAAAAATAAGCTCAACACCAACCATACCTGTAAAGTTTTGTGCAGGTAGAATCATGCGGTCAGCTGATTTGTCACAATTACAAGCATCATCATTGGTGTAGGCAAAATTAGTTCCCTGAATTGCCGCAGGGTAGGTCAAATAAGGAGAAGAAGCTGCCGTAGCATCACCTGTGGACCAAATACCATCGGTAGAAAGTCCTGTTTCGGTCCAGCTGGCAGGAAGGTCAGTAGTAGCGTTCATGGCACCCTCAAAATTTTCTGTAAAGAAAATCTGAGCGTTCGACGCCATACTAGCCGACACCAAAAGGCCCGTTAGTAGTAAAAAGCGTAAAGATCTCATAAAATTTAAAATGTTTAGTGAATAGATAAATTAATAAAGTGCTTTTTTGGGAGTGATATACCTTTATGAAAACGAATATAAAGTAAATGCACAAAAAAAAAAATGACTTTGCGCACCCTCACAAACATCTGTTTAGAAGGAAATCTGTTTCCTAAAATAGAATGCTTGAGGTGTTCAGCTTATCTTTGGTGCATCCTTGTTTTAGAAGGGCTACAAAATTAACAAAATCTTATTACATAAAAGTAAGGTTTTTAATAAAAAGCTGCAAGTCTGTTTTCCTTAAACTGCAATAAAGGCCCAACTTTAACAATTGCAAGCCTTAACCCTCTGCTTGAGGAGGCATCAGATGCAGAAAAGTAGGGGGAGTTCTTTATAAAGAATCTCTCATAGTGCAGCTTAGTGTATTGCCAATTGTACATTGAATTGATGATTGACTCGCAAGACATAGATTCCTGGAGCTAATATCGGAAGTTGAATAGATTGAAGCAGTTGAGGATCTTCATAATTCCTTTCCAAGGCCAATCTTCCCATCAGATCGTAGAGTTCAATCTGCTCAATAGGGGTTGTTCCTTGCAAATGAATAGATGCTTGAGCAAGGCTAGGATTGGGAAATAGTTGAAAGTTAGGAGTGTTTGCATCCTCTACATGCTTTGTGCTGCTAAAAACATTGCAATAGGATTGACTAAAATTTTGTTCGATAGGATCACCAGGGCTCATATCTAAATTGGTGAAACGAGGATCAGAAGCTAGATATTTACGCGCTAAGAATACTTGGTTGCCCCCCAGGGCAGGTTGCCCCTGTGTAGCAATGCCTATTCCCCCCGCAGGGTTGATATACTCCCAAACCAAGCTATCTTGCTGATCAATTTCACGGAAGTACCCGAGATTTCCACTACAAATAAAAGTATGCCCATTGGCTAGGCGGCTTGCCCCAGAGAGCCGATCAGAGGACAGACTAGAGTCTAGGTTGTAGGTCCAGTTGGGTGTGGCAGGAGGGTAAGCCTGACCTAAAGCAAGGCTAGGGTAACTTCCATTGCTTTGCAAGAGGGGGTCGATCAGTTCTACACTAGAAAAGCCTCGACTACGTGCATTGTTGTATACGATAATCATGCTATCTGCCACCCATTGTACATCGTGCTGTCCAAAATAGACTTGATCGTTGGCGCTGCCTGCTCGGTAAGCTTGGGGGTTTCCCCAGCGATAGAGCAGATCTCCACCCTTGCCAGAGTTGCCACCAGTGTGTCCTGCGGCTTCTTGGGTAGTTGTGCTGTGGTCAATGACCCAAATTTCATCTAGATCCCGGATACTTAGCACCAGTTGATCCTGTGTAGCATTATAGTCGATAGAATTGGCATGTAGCCAGTCTTGGTTAATATTATTGGGGGTGAAGTTGATGTCTACCAACTCGGTATGCGCCGCCACATCACCATAATTAGCTTTGGTACTATCAAAATTCTGAATAAGATGATCCATAACGTTCCACTCCCATACAATTTCGCCGCTATCGGGTAGTATAGGACGCACTTCTACCAAGCGTTCTAGCCAAAAGTTGTTGCTATTTAGGAGTTGAGGGTCTCTACCTGCAGCAAAGGCTATACTATCACTTAGTTGTTCTGCTACAATTAGAATAACATTCCCATTGGGTAGCACTACAAAATCGTGATGAGCAGTGTAGTTGGTATCCGTATATTCAAAATACCATTCCCTCACACCCTGCCAATTGAAACGCTCTACACGACCAGAGGTAGCCGCCACAGGAATAAAGGGGTTGCTAATTCGGGCGGATCTGTAAAGTTTGGAATCTGTATGAAAATAGGAGCTAAGCCCTGGAAAGTAGTTGCTCGTCCAGCTATTAACAACACGCCCGCAATTGTCGATAAGGTAAGATTGCATACGAGAGTTGGGGGTCAGTAAAGTATAGCCCTCCGTAGCATTATTATCATAAAAAACAGTACCTACGGTAGGTTGTTGCGCTTGGATGCTGCTTAGGAATATCGTAAGAATAAGTAAAAGAGCGTATCGTAACATAAAAAAGCCGATTGGTTGGTGAATATTCAAATTCAAAGATAACCAATCGACTTTATTCCCACTCTAAAAATCAGAAAAAATTAGACTTCTTGGAAACACAACTCCTTGATATTGTAGCTTGACCCCAGAAAGGTATAGCCTACTTTGAGTCGATCCCCAGTCATTTTAGGGTGGAGGAGCATAATGTCATCTCCTGTATTTTGTTGCAAGATCACTTTATCTTCTTCAATTGCCCAACGCCCCTGTGCAGGAATATCGCCATCTTCTGTACGATATATTGCTTCAAAATTGTGGTTTTCAAAAAAAGTGACTTGGAAAACGGCATAACCACCAAACTCCGTTAAAAATTTTTCATGTGTAAAATCGGTGAAGGTTTTCAAGGTTTCATTACCTTCAAAATCATGAAACTCTGCTAAAAGACTTTGGAGCTGCCAGGTTTTCTGATCGCTTCCTGTTAAAATACTTGAGCTTATTGCTGCCATAAGATATTGATTTTGGTGAATAGAATACTTTTACAAAAATAAGAATGCTTGGGGAATAAATTTGAAAAATTAGAGGGTCTTGTGTCGAGATTTCCTAAGATTTGGTAGATAAAGCACTTTTTTTTAGCCTTTTCGTTGTATTTTTAAACAACATCAATGCTTTAAGCGGATTCAGCTAAGTTTTAATCCTACTAAAGATAGTAATTATTGTATTAACAAAGCCTTGTTAAGAAATTTAAAAATATTCAACAGGAAATGAAAAGATTCACATTCGTAGTATTGAGCATTCTATGCAGTACAGCTGTGCTTTGGGCACAGAAAAAAAAGATCAGTGTAGAAGAAATCTGGAAAGATTATAAGTTTTTTGCAAAATCGGCAGTAGGCTTCAATTTTATGCAAAATGGGATGTACTACACTCGATTAGAGGGCTATCAGCAGCCCCAGATTAACGAGTATAATATTAGCTCAGGAAAACAAACCCGAAGTATCTATACGGCAAATGCAGGCACTCGTCTAAGTGGGTATAGCTTTAGCGAAGATGAGCAAAAGATTCTGTTGGAAATTGATGCAGAAAAAATCTACCGATATTCTTCTAAGGCCAATTTCTCGGTCTATGATATTGCTACTAAAAAAAGTAAACCTTTATCCAAGGGAGGAAAACAACGCTATGCCACATTCAACCCTAGTGCTGATAAGGTAGCTTTTGTGCGAGAGAATAATATCTTTTATAAAGATTTGGAAACGGAAGAGGAAGTACAGATTACCAAAGATGGTAAGTTCAATGAGATTATTAATGGTGCTACCGATTGGGTTTATGAGGAGGAGTTTGCTATTGATAAGGCTTTCTTTTGGTCACCTGATGGTAAAAAAATAGCTTTTCTTCGCTTTGACGAATCGGCGGTTAAGCAATTTACCATGACTTATTATTACAATGAATTGTATCCCACCCCCTCTACATTTAAGTATCCTAAAGCTGGAGAAAAAAATGCCAAAGTGAGTGTACATATTTATGACTTGGATAAAAAGGAAATTCTAAATGTTGATGTGAAAGGGGAGGAGGATCAATACATTCCACGTTTAAGGTGGACCCCCAAAGGGCAACTCTGTGTATACCGTATGAATCGTCATCAAAATGATTTAACACTTTTGTTGGTAAATCCTAAAAATGGTAAAACTTCTACCTTACTGCAGGAAAGCAATAAGTATTTTATAGACATCAACGATCATCTCACCTTTCTTAAAAATGGTGATTTCGTATGGCTTTCAGAAAAGGATGGTTATAATCATATTTACCTTTACAGCAAAAAAGGAAAAGAAAAACTACAACTGACCAAAGGAGCTTGGGATGTAACTGATTTTTATGGTGTAGATGTTAAGAATCAACGAGTCTATTTTCAAGCAGCAGCAGAAAAGTCAGTCAATCGTGAAGTTTATTGGGTAAGCTTGGAAGGTGGCGATATGCAAAAGCTAAGTAAACAAGAAGGGGTGAATAGTGCCGAATTTAGCTCTACCTTTGAGTTTTATATTAATCATCATTCCACGGCTACTGTACCGCCTGTACATGCAGTATACAAAACGGCTACCAATGAAGAGGTTCGTATTATTGAAGACAATAAGGCCCTAAAAGATCTGATCGCAACTTATGATCTTGGAGAGCATAAATATTTTTCTTTTAAGAATAGAGATGGCATTGAGCTAAATGGTTGGATGATGTTACCTCCTGGTTTTGACGAAAATAAGGAATACCCCGTATTTATGTATGTTTATGGAGGGCCTTCGGCTCCTACGGCTCGCAACAGATGGGACAATAGCAACCACATGTGGTTTCGGATGCTTACACAGCAAGGCTATATTGTCGTTACCGTAGACAATCGGGGAACAGAACCTCGTGGAGAGGCCTTCCGCAAGGCTACTTATATGCAGCTTGGAAAGTATGAGGCCTTAGACCAGATTGATGCCGCCAAGCATTTGGCTAGCTTAAAATATGTAGATGGAGATCGTATCGGTATCTTTGGTTGGAGCTTTGGAGGTTATTTGTCATCTCTTTGCTTAGCAAAAGGAGCTGATGTGTTTAAAATGGCAATTGCGGTAGCTCCAGTTACTAACTGGAAATGGTACGATACGATCTACACAGAGCGGTATATGCGTACCCCCGCAGAAAATAATGATGGTTATGAAAATAATTCCCCGATCAACTTTGCCGACCGTATCAAAGGGAAATATCTTCTAGTGCATGGTTTTGCCGATGATAATGTGCATTTTCAACATGCTGCAGAAATGGCTCGGGTGTTGGTTGAGAATAATATTGAATTTGACCAGATGTTTTACCCTAATAAAAACCATGGTATTTATGGAGGGATGACCCGCCTACACCTTTACAATAAAATGACGAGCTTTATTCAAGAGCATCTTTAAGGTAGATAGCGAAGGCGTTGCTCTAAGCAACGCCTTCGCTATTCCTGCGCGCGTACCTGCGGCGTTGTTTGAATCAACGCCGCAGGTATACGCGTGGGCGCGCAAGCGACGTTCTTGGTCATCAAGAACGTCGCTCCCATATCAATGCAGATCATACTCAATATATACACTTAAATCTATGCGATATCTTGTTCTAATAGGGTTGTGTTTAGTTTTGAAATTGCAAGCACAACAGCATTCCAGTAATGGAGGTGTGTTTACGCCCAAGGGTGAATTAAAAGCCCTAGTAGTACCCGTTTACTTCAAAGATGGATGTTCTACCAACCCCAACTTTAAAAATAGCGACCATCATCTACTTCATTGGGAAATGAAAGATGGTCGTAAACTTCCAGATGTGATTGATCCCCAAACAGGAGCCTCCCCAACATGGATGTTCAACCAACCTGAGGACTTTGAGAACCAGCTGAATGAGCCAGGCTTCAATCCTTCCAAGCTGTTTTACATACAATCTGGCAAGCAATTCAAGTTGATGGTAGAGGTCTTTAGAGATTCTACCGGAAGCCCTAGAGCCATCGAAATTGATCCCGCAGGAGGGCGATCTTGGTCAGACATGAATAAAAAAGCCTTTGCCAAGATGAAACAGCTCGCCCCAAACTTTGACTGGTCGCCTTACGATCAGCGCAAAAACAATCCTCAATATCGCTTCGACAATTCCATCAACCCCCAACCCGACAGCATTGTAGATTATATCATCTTTACCTATCGTTATAGCCCACGTTGGAGCCAACATCCCGAGCGAGGAATGCCCAGATGGACGGGCTCTGGCGGAGGCTTTGCCAACCCAGCAGGCATCAAGCTAATGGAGTATAATGGCTATCGCTTTTCAGAGGGCTTTACTATGACTTGGGGATCAGGAGTATTTGTACACGAACTAGCACATACCCTTTTCAATGCACCTCACCTCTGGGGAGCAAATAGCACGGTGGGTCAGTATTTTAACCAACCCTCTATCGGTTGGGGAGCTACCGCCACTATTGATATTTTTCAAATGTTCAATGCTTGGGAAGCTTGGTATATGGGCTATTTGCCTAATTTAGTAACTATTCGAGAAGACCTCAGTAGAGAGCAAAGCTATGTACTCGACGATTTTTTTACTACTCAAGATGCATTGCGTATTGAAATCCCTTTTTCCAATGGTCAGTACCTCTGGTTGGAAAATCACGCCAAACTACACCCTTTTGATGAACATG
>CAZOLU010000042.1:0-15107 GCA_964580485.1 uncultured Saprospiraceae bacterium
TTAAAACCTTTTACCCTTTTTTCATAATTTTGAGAAATTCACCGAAGTATTGTTATATAATAGCTACTCTAAAAGAATTTTTGAACTTAGTTCAGTAAATCTTATTTTTTGACTATATTCAAATTTCTCACTAGGGAGAATATTTACCAATAGGAATTAGAGTTATTCTTTTATTGCTTACCTGCCTTTTATCCCTTCTTTGTAAAAAGTTGATAGCTGCTTGTATTCTTAAAAGAACAAAACTAAAATATCAAGCACCTCAATCGACTTACTAAAACATTAATTTTTTTTACACAAACAATTGAAATGATGAAAAGAATTACACTAACAGTCTGCCTTTTTGTAGCTACACTAAGTTGTACTTGGGCACAACAGGGGGTAGGTATCAACACCGACAACTCTAACCCTGACCCTTCTGCTATTTTAGATGTTAAGGCTACCGATAAGGGGATGTTGATCCCACGGATGACCGAAGCAGAGAAAAATGCAATTCCTGTACCTGCACTGAGTTTGTTGATTTATCAAACGGATGGTGCCGCAGGTTTTTGGTATTTTGATGGAGCCGTATGGCAACCCATTTCTGGGGGAGCCAATGACCTAGATGGTGCTTATGATGAAGGAGGTGCTGGAGTTGGTCGTATTATTACGGCAGATAATGGTGCGGTTTATATAGATGGGCCTGATGGAATGCATGTGACGGGGCAGGTGGGGATAGGAAATACGGCTCCTACCCATCAGCTTCATGTTACAGGAGGGGTAGCACCTATTACTACAAGTAATACTACGGTGACCCTTACCGTAAATGCAACTGGCGGAAGTGCTACAATTGCCTTGCCTATACCTCCTGGAGCAACTAGTGTGTTGGTAACTGGGATTCGTATGCGTGGAGACCTTGATTTAGGATCAGAGGTTGGTAATTTTTCAATTAACGGAACTAACTTTGCTACCAACTTGAATACTGGTGCACAAAACTGTACTTATGTTGCTACAGGGGCGGTACCTTATGATATTTCTGCTCTGACTACTCCTTCTGCTGGAGGTACAGTGAATCTTACAGTACAAGCTTCTGGAAATGTCAACTCTGGTGTTGGTTGTATAGCACCCGTTGCACTAGAGGCTGAAGTAGATATTGAGTTTACTGCGATTGGCGGTGGAGGTGGAACTCCTGCAGTACGCTTAGGGCCTGGTACTGCACGTATCGACCCCTTGAGTGGTAGTGGCAACCAAGTGTTGATTGCTGACAATAACGGTGATTTAGTAGCGATTCCCGATGGTGCTGCAAGTACTGTCTTGACTACAGATGGTGCTGGAAATTATACTTGGGCAGCTCCAGCAGTTGGTGCTACTTCTCTTTGGACAGAGGTAACACCTAACGTTCGTTATACCCTTGCTCAATTTCCTACCGATGCTCAAATTAACTATGGAGATACAGATTTGAGTGGACAGAGTTTTAATGACGGTAATGGTGTATTCTGGGGAACTAATCCTGGTGAAGATACTGGTATGTTTACAGATGGTGACCAGCTGACCTTAATGTCTCCTGGGGATAATCAATTAATACAGTTTTGGGAAGAAGATGGTCATCTTGAAGTAGCCAACATCACTGGTGCAGGAGCTTATAATCAAATTTCTGATCGCAATTTAAAGCAAAATATACAGCGTATTGAAGGTGGTTTGGATATGATTATGCGTTTGAATGGTTATACTTATGAATTTATTCAGAATGCAGAAGATCGTAAAAAAGGAACACCTGTAGAATTAGGTATGGGAGTAATCGCTCAGGAATTAGCAGAAGTTGCACCTCGTTTGGCAAAAAAATCTGACCAAGGTCACTACTTAGTAAACTATGATGGTATTGTTCCTATCTTAATTGAAGCTACTAAAGAGCAGCAAGAGCTTATCAAAAAACAACAAACTGAAATTGATCAACTCAAAGCAGAAGTAGAGGAGTTGAAAGCACTTAAAGCAGAAATGGCAGAGCTTAGAGCCTTATTAAACCAAAAAAAGGATAAATAATGAAGTTTAGAACAATCATAAATACCACACTTTGCTTGGCTTTACCTGCGCTCTTATCTGCACAATTACAATTGATAAACAACAATGCAAATATTCGAGTGAATGCAGGGGTAGATCTAAGAGTAGAAGGAGGTGGTATTCAAAATGAAAATAACGCAACAATTACGAATGATGGCAACATTTATCTAGATCAAGATTTCAATCAAATTACCGCAGCAACTTACCTTGGTGGTGCTACTAGCTGGCTTTGGTTTGAGGGAACGGCTAATCAGAATATTCTGAGTGATGCAGATGTAGATATTGCTCGTTTGAGAGCAGATAATGGCAACCGAGTCATTTTAGCCAACAATGTAAATGTAAGCACAGAGGTTAATTTTTTGAACAATACCTTGATTGAATTAGGTGCTCAAAATTTAGTGATTGCTCCTGGAGGAGTTATTACCAACTTTGATGCAAATAATTTTGTATTGACCAATGGATCTGGAGTTTTACAACAACAAGTTGCCGCCGCTCCCGTAGTTTTCCCCGTTGGATTTAGTATTTACAACCCCGCAACACTCTCCAATTCCGGAACCACCGACAACTTTACCGTTAGGGTAGAAGATCAAGTACTTGCATCTTACCCTACGGGTCTAGTAGAAGTAGATGGCGTGGTTTCTAAAGTTTGGATGATTGATGAGCTGGTTGCAGGCGGATCGAATGTTACAATGACTCTACAATGGGAAACCTCAGACGAGCTTCCTAATTTTAATCGCACAGCTAGTGGAATTACACACTGGATCGGCGCGGCTTGGGATCGCCCTGCTACCTGGACCAACGCACCTGCTGTTGGGCCTACAAGTTGGACGCAAACTCGCTCTGGAATTACCACATTTTCTCCTTTTGCGGTGGAAGACATCGATACAGATCTTCCCGTGGAGTTGATGAGCTTCGATGCAGAGCGTATGAGCCCTACTGAGGTAGATCTACATTGGCAAACAGCTTCAGAGTTGAACAACCGAGGCTTTTATATCGAAAGAATGTTGGAGCATGAAAGTAGCTTTAGCGTAGTAGGCTGGGTAGATGGCATGGGTACAAGTTCAGAAATCAACAACTACCAACAGGTGGATGCAAATGGATTTACAGGGACCAGCTATTATCGCTTGCGCCAAGTAGATTTTGATGGAACTACCAGCTATTCTGAAATTCGGGCAGTGGCCGGGAATGAAGCAGATCTTTTTAGTGATGTGAGTATCTTCCCTGTTCCTGTAGAAGATGTGTTGAACATTCGTTTGGGCGAGTTGCCAACTGGAGTGCATTCGGGGCAGCTTCGTGTGGTGGATCTTGCAGGGCGAGTACTGTTTGATGCCAATGTCGCTTTAGAGAGCTATCAAGTGCTTAATATTGAAGCATTAGAACATTGGCCACCTGCGATGTATCTTTTACAACTAGAAATGAACGATGGTACAAGAGTTTTGGAGAAATTTGTGAAGCAATAAATCGTACATACCATTAAAAAATGAATGGTTCGTAGTGTTTTAACGCTGCGAACCATTTTTTCTTGTATTCAGAGAAGGCATTATATAATCTCTTTATGGATATAGTCAGAGTTCATCAATTGTAATGCTCCCATATATTTCATTCCAAAGGATAGTTTATCTCCAATACCATAATCTTCACGATTACTGCCCAAATCCACGACCAACATATCTGAACTAGCATCAATGATCTGTACATCTTCTTGCATTGGAGTTAAGTAGGCAGGATCAACATCCAAAAGTCCCACATCTAGAATAGCCCGATAAGATTTTTTACCATAATCCTCTTCATCTACGGTTAAGACTTCACCCTGTGGATTGAGCCCTAAATAGCCCGTGGGGACTTTCGGTTTTTTGGTTACTTCAATAATTTCAGCATATAGCTTGAATAAATCTTGCTTCATACCTGGTACCGGAGCCTTTTCAAATAAGTCGTTCCCAAAAAAGAGGGTTTCTCCAACTCTAAAATGATTGACTCCTTTGGGGACTTGTTTTTTGAAAAGTAATGGAATGACCACAGAAGTTCCCCCAGTAACCCAAGGAATTTTCTGTTCAAAAGTAACATCCAAGAGTTGCTTGTATAAACTCATGATAATCAACTTATCCTCAGAAGGCATAACTCCATGCAGACAATTGAGATTGGCACCAATACTGGTGACTTCAATATTCGGAAGATTGAAAACCGACTCATAGAAGTCCATAAGGTGCGTTCCCATAATACCTTCACGCAAATCCCCCAATTCAATCATAATGGTGATTTTATGGGTTTTATTCTGGCGAACTGCTTCTTCAGAGAGTAGGCGAATGGTTTCACTTTCAGAATTGAAAGTAACATCTGCATAGCGCACAGTATCTTCGATTTCTCCTAAGGTTGGTGGTTTAATATATACCGTTTGGACATCAGGCTTGATTTCCTTAATTTTTTTGAGGTTTTCCAACCTAGAATCACAAACTTCTTTGATTCCCATATTGAGAAGTTGATGCAGAAAGAGCTCATTACCACAAAGAATTTTTGTTACAATAGCCCAATCAATGCCATTCTCTTTAAATAGTTGATCTAAGAAATTGTAATTGTGTACTAATTTTTCACGGTCTAATGTAATGTATGCCATTGGTTTGATTTGATGATTTTTTGTTAATAAATAACTTGGCGGGCAAGGGATTCGGGGAGGCGGGTCAGTAGCTCATAGTTGATTTGACTGCTAAAGTCACTAAAAGAGGCTACGGTGATTTCACTATCACCCTGATAGCCTATTAACACCACTTCATCTCCTTTTTGTACTTGTTCTAAGTCGGTAACATCAACCACAATCGCATTCATATTGACGATACCAATCACCCCCATCCGTTGCCCATGAATTAATACCCGACCTTGGTTGCTGAGCGATCGGCTAAAGCCATGAGAGTAGCCTACTGGAACTGTTGCAACTTTGATATCCTTATGCGCCATATAAGAAGTTCCATAGCCTACAAATTCACCCGTCTTAACTTCCTTTACACTCATTACCTCCGATTTCCAGCTAATGACCCTCTTTAGCGGAGAAATTTTATCTTCTTTATCTGAAACATATTCGATAAAGGTTTCTGGACTAGGCCAAAAACCATATTGTAGAATACCAATTCTAACCAGATCCATTTGGGTTTCTGGATAACGAATACTTGCCGCAGAACAAGCCGTATGTTGGATTTGAGGAACAAGGTTATATTCCATTTTAAGCCGTTCAGCCATTTTTTGATACTGTTCTTTTTGGCGTTGGATTCTTACAAAATTTGCAATACTTTCTGCTCCTGCAAAATGGGTACAGAGTCCTCGGAAATCAAGGCTAGTATTATAGGTTTGCAGCAATTTAGCCGTTTTCTCAAGTTCCTTGTGGGTAAAGCCTGTACGGTTCATACCTGTTTCCAATTCAATATGTACCTTGGCCGACAAGCCTAAACGCTGTGCAGTTTTGGCAGCCTGTTCTAGGCGATCCAATTCAAAAACAAAGAACTCAATTTCATTCATAATAGCCCATTCTAGGGCATCATTACTCAGCATGCCCATAATCATGACCGTAGCCTTGCCAGTACTCGCTCGAAGCACTCGAAGTGCTTCATCGGCACTAAATACAGAAAAATGCTCTTGCCCGCAAGCTTCGAGCAAGGGAACAAAAACTTCAATCCCATGCCCATAAGCATTCCCCTTAATCACAGAGGAAAAAGTCACATTAGGGTTGATAAACTGCTTTATGAAATTCAGATTGTTTTCTAGTGCCGACTTGTCTATTTCTAAACGAGAGGGATTGAACATAGTTTTAAGACTTTAGGAAGATGATTGAATTTGGAGCAAGGTATGATAGAACAATTCTACACCAGTAGGAAGAAGAGCATCGGGGAAATCATAATCGGGATGATGCAGCGCCGGACAATCTTCACCTGCGCCCAAACCCAACATAGCTCCAGTAAATTGCTGTGTAAAGGCGCCAAAGTCTTCCCCCCACTTCATTGGAGTTGGCTGCTCTACCCAGTTGAGCTGAGCTTGCTCACAAGCCTTTTGAACGATGTCTATGGCCTTTGCTGCATTTTGATTGGCCTGAAATTCTTCCAGGCTTTCTTGCTGAAGTTGCAAACCATACTTTTGGCAACGGTCTTGAACAATACTTAGCAGATCTTGCTCTAGCTTTTGCATAGCGGTATTCGTCCAGCACCTCAAGGTGAAATGTAGTTCGGCACTACCAGCCGAAACTCCATAAGCAGGCTCTCCCAGCCAAGCATGTATGGGCGTGATTGATGCTAGATCTTGTAAATTGTTTTGCGAGCGTTTTGCTGCAGCTTGCCAGATTTCAGCCATGGCTAGAGCAGGGTTGATGCCATTTTCAGGTTCAGCAGCATGGGCAGTTTTTCCCTCTAGTTTATAAATCACAGATTTGACGGCTGGCGTAAAACTGCCTTGGCGTAAAACTACCTGATGTAAGGGGTAGCCTGGTAAATTGTGCAGCGCAAACATATAGTCGGGCGCAAAGCCCCGAAATCGCTCGTCTTGCAAAACAGCAAGTGCGCCCGAGCCATTTTCCTCAGCTGGTTGAAAAAGCAGGCCCAACCTTAGATCAAGAGGGGCCTCCGCAAAGCGTTCGGCCAAGCCTAGCAAGATGCTACTGTGCCCATCATGCCCACATTTGTGGGAAATCCCTGGCGTTTGAGAGCGATGTGCAAAATTGTTAATTTCCTGAATGGGCAAGGCATCTAGCTCGGCTCGGAAAAAGACTAGCGGTTTGGAGTCATCCTGCCCAAAAATGGCGAGAATGCCCGTTTTGCCTAAGCCTTCAAGCAGGTGGTCGGGCTGTAAGCGCCGAAGCCGCGCAGCAATTAAGCGAGCGGTTTCGTATTCTTGCCCTGATAGCTCGGGCTGCTGATGCAGCGTTTTTCTAAATTCACAAAGTGCTGGGTAATTCAAGGTGTTGAGCTTATGATTTGTTAAGACGCATTTCTAAATACTTATTGGTAAAGCCAAGCTTTTCATAGAGGAACTTGGCGGGGTTGTCTGGCTCTACATGCAAGGCAATAGCTCCCTGAGCCTGGTCAATAGCCTTTTGCATGAGTTTTTTTCCAAGCCCCTGTCCTCGGTAATCAGGATCCGCAGCAATGTATACCAAAATATTTTCTGGAATATAATCCTCCATCCCTGTTTCATTGACCACTACGGCTCCTATGATTTTATCAGCATCTTTCATCTCTACTACATAGCCCCCTGGTTTATTGTTTTTACCCATAGCATAGTCGATGGCTTTGGAGATATCTTCTTTAGGATCCCCATATTGTTCTAATGCCTTGAATAAAAATGCTGTAATGTTTTCTTGTTGATCGATGGTTAAAACTTGTGCTTTGTTGTAGATGTTAAATTTTAAATCTACTGATGTCATAATATTGATTTTTATGATGAGTTAATAGATCACAATAGCCAAGCTTGGGCTTCTGCCAAGCTAGTGGTTGATTGGAATAAATACTGTAAAATAGAGGGAGCAAAAGAAAGATCTTATCGTTTATCTTTTGTATAAAAAAAGAAATATCTAATATTGGAGATCGGAAATGGCTTTCCTGCATGAAGTTGTGGCTTTGTTCGGCTTTTATATAAGCAAAAAAATGATAAAACTGCAAGTTTTGAAGCTAATTATTTTATAAACTTGACTTTTTACCTAAAAAAGATGCATAACCCTATTTTAGATTTACTCAAACAAATTGAGCATTCCCCAGAAAGTATAGCAGCTGATTTGCAGAAAATCAAAGCCTTATGCGATTCTGAGTCGGCAGCTAACCAAGCCTTAGCATTGAATTTATTAGAAGGTCGAGGCTATACCAATATGCAGGCTCGCATCATTAGAGCTTTTTTAGCAGAAGAGTTGGAGTTGAATCATCGGGTGGCGGCAGATATTATAGACCTTGCTCAAGTTGAGGTAGAGGGAGTGGAGTTTGGATTGCTAAATCAAGCAATGCTTAAACAAAAGCAGCATCCTGTTGCCAATTTATTGCATGAGCTTATGCAGCAACCTGCCAACTACCCCGAGAACCCCAATATTGAGATTTCTTTAGAAAAAGTGGAAACCTATTTTTACTTTAGTTTTATTGCAGATCAACTCCCTTTTTGTGTCTTGGGAGAAACTGTATTATTTGAAGATTTGTACCGATGGAGTGGGGGGGCAACGCATCATCTGTTGAGTGTGAGTTTGATGTCGGACATTCCTAAAAGTATAATGCCATTAGCTCCTTGCTGCTTTAGTTTAGACCTTAAATCCGTATTGGGGGATCAACTCCTAGATTGGGTCAATTTTAAAGGAGATGAAGCTCACGCTAGACTAGAAATGATTTTGGAAAGTTTAGGAGATCAGGAATGGGGCATGGGAATTGGCTTTTATAATGAAAAAAATAACTATATTTCAATTTGTGATATAGAAGTACATGGAGCAGAGCTTTTATTGAATCAAGATGATTTGACTCAATTAAAAAAAGCATATCCCCAGTATTTGGTGCCCAAAGCTTACAAAAAAGGGACTGAAGTAGGGAAGGAAGATCTAAAGCAGGTATGGACTTATAATTTACTGAAAAACTATTTATAAATGACAAGGAAAGCGTACATCGAAGGGCTGCCTAAAGCCGAATTGCATTTGCATATTGAAGGATCTTTTGAACCTGAATTGATGTTTGAAATTGCTAAAAGAAATCAATTGGAGATTCCATTTGATTCCATAGAAGCCCTCAAAGCGGCCTATGAGTTCAATAATTTGCAGGAATTTCTAGACATCTACTATCAAGGAGCTAATGTTTTACAGACCGAGCAGGATTTTTATGATATGACTTGGGCTTATCTAAAGCAGATCTATAAAGAGAATGTCTTACATACCGAGGTCTTTTTCGACCCTCAAACCCATACTGATCGAGGGGTTGACTTTGATACGGTTTTAACGGGCATTTACAAGGCGCTGGAAGATGGTCGGGAACAGCTGGGCATTAGCTACAAGCTTATTATGTGTTTCTTGCGGCATCTTAGCGAAGCAGCAGCCTTTGAAGTCCTAGAAAAGGCCATCCCACATCAAGATAAAATTTATGGAGTGGGGCTGGATTCTTCGGAATTGGGGCATCCTCCCTCTAAATTTGAGCGGGTTTTTGCCAAAGCAATTGCAGAAGGCTTTGTGCCGGTAGCTCATGCTGGAGAAGAGGGGCCTGCAGAATACATTTGGGAGGCCTTAGAGCTATTAAAAATTGAGCGACTCGATCATGGAAATCGTGCTTTAGACGATACAGAGTTGTTGAAAGCTTTAGCTGAAAAGCAGATGGCACTAACCCTTTGCCCTTTATCTAACCTCAAACTCTGTGTTGTGGAGGACTTGAAGCAGCACCCACTTCGCAAGATGATGCAAGCAGGCTTGCTCGTAACCGTCAATTCTGATGATCCCGCTTATTTTGGAGGTTATATGAATGCCAATTTTAATGCTATTGCCGAAGCTTTGGACTTGACAAAAAATGAATTGACCACACTGGCCATCAATAGTTTTAAGGGGAGCTTCCTTAGCAAAGAAGATAAGGAGCATTATATACAAAAAGTAAAAGCTTATTCCGCTCAGAACGCAACAATTTTTTAAAATTAAAAATGGTTTTATCGGTTTAGGTGATTTATTTTAAAATAAAATTTTATATTATACGTTTTTGTTGGTTTATAATTTTGATTTGGATGGGTTTTTGTGGTGTTTAATGCTATTCTTAAACTTCCAAAATTCAATATTATGAACAGCCGTCTACAAATTTTAATGTTATTCGCCCTAAGTACTATTTTTATACTCTCGAGTTGTCGGAAAGAGTACTATTCAGAGGAATATAAACTAGAAGGAGTTTGGCGATATTACAAGGTTAAGAGTAGTGATGTTAATGGAAGCAACACTCAGAATCTAACTACAGCATGGGAACGGGACGAGATAGAGTTTGTCTTGCCCGATAAAGCGTATTATTATGACTATGAAACTGGGTTGACTTGGGAGGGCGTTTGGGAACTAGAACGCTACACAACTACCGTTACAGATGATGAAGGCAATACAAGCACCCGAACAGAACAAATTTTGACGCTTGCCCTTGTTCACCCAAATGATGCTAGTCTTGATCTTCGAACAATGGTATTGGATCGAGTTTCCAACCATCGAATGAAATGGACCGATCAACGTAAATATGAGAAGATGCGCTTTTGGTTAGAGCAATAAGTACACTGCCAGAAAGTAATTTTATGCATCTTTTTTGGAGAGCGCTGAAAGTGCGACATCCAAGCTGCGAGGCGGTAAAGCCCCTCGCACAGCATTATGTAATAACTTTACGGACGATGCAATAAGCATCTTGCAGCCTAAAATTTTCGGATCCTTTCCCGAAGGGCTGAGAGGATCGAAAATTGCCAGAACCCTAGTCCTAGCCTTTCTCCGAAGTAGTCGAAGAAGGCTAGGGACTACTTTACCGACTAAAGAAATAATGTAATGGGTATTTAAAAAAATCACGAAATACATAAGCTACTACCTTGGGAATGAGGTAAAATCCCCCACCCCTTGACTGCAAAGCCAAAAATAAAGTAACCGAAAAGCTTACCAAGAAATTAACAAACCCAATCAGTAGGGCACCCATTATCGCAAAGAGGATGCTACTGTAATGAAAAGGGTGATGCATCTAATATCTATACTAAAGGGTAAAAAATCGCTCAACAAAAATAAAGAGCCCAATAAAAAACCTAGACAAATGTTACCTACCAATGCACCTAGGTTTTTCTCTATAAAGTAAATCAGTCGCTTGTTGTTGAATAGGGAATACTGCTGTTGTAAACGATAGCCAATTTTTTGAACCAACACATTATTGTCGATATAGCCAGCAATCAGACCAGAGGAGGCCAAAAAGAATCCAGCAATTGCCGCAAAGCATATCAACTCTCCAGAAGGAACTACCTTTTTGATCAACTCTTCCGCCTTGATGACTTTTGACAAATCTACCCAGCCAGACCAAGCCAAACCACAGCTAATAAAGCATGCCATGAGTAATGCCAGCATGAAGTTTCCAAGAATAGAGATGAATTGTGTTCGGATGACTCTTCTAACCAACAAGACGATACTATCCATAGAGTCAATCTTCAAGTTATTCTTCTTGTCGATATACTCGGCTATTTTAGAGGCGGTCATAGCGGGTTGTTTGGTGGCAATAACTCCCCCAACATATTTGACAAAAATAAAACAAAAGGTATAGTTGATGCTAAAGAGTAGGGCGTTGCTCCAGTCACTCAACTGATATGATTTAGTGAGGAGTTTGAGTAGTGCAAATACGGCGATAATACCCCCACCTAGCAAGGCCTTATAAAAAAAGCATAAAAGTTCAGTTGCTTAATGTCCATAAGGTATTCAAGTTGATGTTCTGAAAAGAAGTTCTTTCAATTAAAGAAGTAATACTTTTATTGGAACAAATCAAAGGCGGCTTGCGTTCGGTCAAAAAATGAGGATGAGGGAAGATTTTTTAGGATAGGCCAAATTTTTGCTGCTTGATGAGCTGCTAATTGGTGAAAAGCATTAATTCTTTGTAAAAAATATTGAAATACTAATCAAAACTATATACTTTTTGTTAGTATTGGGAATATAATTGTTGTAACATCTTTTTTCTAAACTAAGCACCCACCCATGCGCTGTCCAGTTACTAGCACTATGCCAACTCCAACTCAAAAAGGGGGTCTACTACACTACCCACTAGATCGTGAATACGAAATTTCTGTAACTCAAACTATTGAGGATGTAGAAGAAGCCTGGACAGATTTGGCTCCCAAAGACAACATTTTCCTACAGTACGACTATCTCCGAGCCTTAGAACAGCATCCACCCGAAAAAATGGGGTTTCGCTATATGCTTTTTTTCAAAAATGGAAAAGCTATTGGCTTTGCTTATGTACAGACCTATTTTGTAAAAATGGAGGATAGTGTACAAAAACAAGAAATCCCCAAGGGCTGGTGGGCAAGACTCAAATTTAGAGTACAACAATGGTTTATCAAAAAGGCGGTATTCAATGTGTTGATCTGTGGAAATTTGGTATTGACTGGAGAGCATGGGCATCACTTTACAGAAGAAGGGCTAGATCCTGAAGCAGAGGCCGTATTGTTGAGAAAAGGGATGGACCTTTTACAAAAGATAGAGGAGAAAAAGAGCCGGAAACGGATGCACATTCAGATGTTTAAGGATTATAAAGAAGCCATCTCTGGAGAAACGGCACTCAAAAAAGGCTTGGCACTAGGGCGTTATCATGAATACACCATTCAACCGAGTATGTATATGCGCCTACCTAAAACTTGGCAAAAGTTTGAAGATTACCTAGCGGCCATGTCTTCCAAATATCGGGTGCGCGCAAAGCGCGCTGCCAAAAAAGGCAAAGCCTTGGTCAAAAGAGAGCTCGAACTAGAGGAAATCGCCCAAAGATGCGATGAAATCTATGGTCTGTATAAAAATATTGCCAACAATGTGGGCTTCAACGCCTACACCTTCCACAAAGGCTATTTCTGGGCCTTGAAAAAACATTTGGGAGATCGCTTTAAGCTCATTGGACTTTTCTTAGATGGCGAACTTGTTGCTTTCTTTACGACCATTTTTAATGCTAAAGAAATGGAAGCACATTTTCTAGGACTCAACTACGATTACAATCGCAGCCATCAGCTCTATCTTAATATCCTCTACTCCTTGGTAGATATGGGAATTTACCATCAGGTAGAAAAAATCGATTTTGCGCGTACCGCTTTGGAAATCAAGAGTTCGGTAGGGGCTGTGCCCCAAGAGATGCACTGTTACTTGCGTCATCGCAACCGTATTTCCAATAACCTCATCAAGTTTGTCTTTGAAAACCTAACACCCCAAGAAGATTGGACGGCTCGCTCACCTTTCAAAGATATGAGTCTGGTGCAGTAGTTTAAGCTGCCACAGCATAAACCTGAACTCCAGCATGAAAACTTACTGTTAATCAGTACTGCGTAACAAAAGTTTTTCAATCAAACCCCTTTGCGAGGGGCTTCACCGCCTCACAGCTTGGCTTTTTGCCTAGACTTATGATGCATGCATCATGCCAGCTCGCCTTCGGGGCTTGAATAGGAGCCCTGAAGGGGCGACAGATGGATGCGAATGGGTGTAAGCCCTTCGCATAATTAAGCAGAGGATTGTAAACGTTGTATATATAATATTTTTTGTTACACTGCAATCAGTACAATTTATCGTAAAAGCCTTTTTTCCTAAAAGGGCTAGCATTTTTAAACTCACCTTTAAACTGCAGATAGTCACCGCTTTTTTCGTTCGGGTTGCTGCCGTATTTTCTCATTTAGAAATTGAATATTCTGTTGGCTACGCATAATATTGCTCAAGGGATCGTCAAATTCTTTTCGTCCCATTAACCCCAGCCCAATAAGTGTGATAGCCGCAAATATACCTTGAACGACAAGATAAAGCACTGGAATCCCTAGGAGCAAGAGAAATGGCAATAAAACCACCCCCGCTAATCCACCATTGCTACGCAAGGCCATGGAAATCCTCCGTATAAAGAATCCTAGCCAAATTGATCCCCCTACAATTAGGAGCAACAAGAAAATCCCTAACAACAACATCCACCAAATCGCATGGCTTTGATAGATGGGAGATGCTGGAATGAGATGGGTTAGCGTGCGGGCAGCAGCTAGGGTATCTCCTAGTTCAACAGGACTAGCTATTGTGAAATTTGCCAGACTAAACAGCAATAGGAATAGGAGTACAAATCTAGAATAGGAGTGATTTTGGCTAAGCATTAGGTATAAATATTCTTATTAAGATGATACCGCATTTATTCCTCTACCCAAAAGCGATCTTTATTCTCAAAATAAGGCGATTGAATAGAAAGCACCTTCAAAGGACGTTTACTCTTAACCACAACCGAATGATGCGTACCTGGAGGAATAATCATCTGATCTCCTTTCCGTATATCAAAAACCTCAGTCCCTAAAAACATTTGACCCTTACCCTCTAGCACAATGACCGTTTCTGTATGGGTTTTGTGGTAATGCTTCCGCACATGATCTTTGACAAAAATCACAAAGGCTGAGGCATTTTGATCGCTATAAACAGGAATTACAGCAATGTTACTATATTCCTTTTCAGGTTGAATATCCTTAAAGCTTTGCGTTTTAAGCTGTGCTTGGCTATGAAAGCTGAGCAAACAAGCAAGAAATAATAAAATGATATATTTCATGGGTTGAGATTTTACTGTAACAGCTGTCAGAAAATCATTTTTAGAAATGAAATTGAAGCTAAAGGCTGGTTTTTAAACAACTTCCTAACAAATATATGTAAATTTGAGAAGAATTGCTAAAGCCTATACCTATGCTAACAAACTTAGACTGGATCGTCATCATCGGATTTTTACTCCTCATCCTTGGGGTGGGGTTGTCCTATACTCGTTCTTCTGGAAAGAACATGGAAAGCTTTTTTTTGGGAGGGCGCAACCTGCCCTGGTGGTTGGCAGGCTTGTCGATGGTTGCAACTACCTTTGCTGCAGATACGCCTTTGGCAGTAACCGAGTTGGTTGGGCAGAATGGGATTGCCGGCAACTGGCTATGGTGGAATTTCCTAGCAGGAGGGATGCTCACCACCTTTTTCTTTGCCAAACTATGGCAGCGTTCGGGAGTCTTGACAGAGGTAGAGTTTATCGAATTGAGGTACAGTGGTAAAGCTGCTCGTTTTCTACGAGGCTTCAAGTCGGTTTATTTAGGCTTGTTTATGAATGTAATGGTAATCGGTTGGGTGAATGTAGCTATGACCACCCTTTTGCAAGTCTTTTTTGACCTAAGTCCGATGACTGCTCTAATGTGGACCGGGGGCTTGATGCTTTTGGTCGCGATCTATTCTGCTTTAGCTGGTTTGATGGGGGTAGCCGTTACCGATGCCATTCAGTTTGTGATTGCCATGCTCAGTTGTATTTTACTAGCTTATTTTGTGCTAAAATCTCCTGAAGTGGGGGGGATTAGTGGTCTTAAAAAGCAATTGACAGATATAGATCCCGCTACCCTCAATTTTCTACCAGCTGTTG
>CAZOLU010000043.1:0-14917 GCA_964580485.1 uncultured Saprospiraceae bacterium
CAACGGGGGATACAAGGGAATTTGTGAACCTATTATGGTAATTCCCACCCCTCAAATACACTAACTGGAAATGAAAATACTTTCCGATTCAATGAAAAAGGGGAAGAATTGTCAAAAACCCTCCCCAATGCCTTAGATACAAAAAAAAACCCACATTTCTGCGAGCTTTCAAATCATTTCAGCTTAAAAATAAATCCTCATTCCCTCCATCAAGGAATTAAAATAGAACTCAGCTGCCCCAAGGCACCTCCCCAAAAACTACTCTGGAAAGCAGCGCAAATAAAGCGGTTCCGTTTCGATGATATTGCTCCAGCGATTGGCTCGATCTCGGATTTGGATTCGATAAACCACAGAGTCGTATACCCCAGGATTGGGCGTACAAAGCACTGGACTGTTGAGGCAGGGTATGGTTCCAATATCTACTTCAATTTCTCCTGAAATGCCATTGGCTACTCCTTGTTGTGGAATATGAGGAATGATGTATTCAATGGTATCCCCCTCTCTTGTGTCGATGATATACATATTGGTGCTGGTATCTGAACCATCTTCCGACGTACCCAGATCGCCATCGCCATCGGTAAAATCTACAATAAAACTTACCGAACCAAAGCACTGTTCGATGGTATCCATTGTAAAGCGATTCCACTCGATCGCTGGAGTTTCGTCGAAGATGGGGGGTGTACCACAAGCGTTCAGCAGTAAGATTGCAAAAATCAGCAGTGGACTGATATTGAAGAAAAAAGATTTTGACATAGGTAACAGATTACTTATTTTATAAAACCGTATATGTTTTCGAAGCCTAAAGGCAACGCCTTGCATAGGTCAGGAAAATCACCCCTTAAGGGGTTTTTCAATCCAATTACGCCAACTGCATCCTTTCCCTGGGGATGCTCCAAAGGAGTCCTTGGAACCTTTGGCATAGGATTCAGTAAAATTGATTGAATTTCAATTTTCATACAGTTTTATACTTATTTTAATTACACTCTAAAAACACCTCATCACTTTCAACCTTATTGCTGGTATTTCCCGATTGATCGACCACCTCAATAGTATAACGAAGCGTATCTTCTAATTGGTTTGGGTTGGGACTGCAAGCGGCAAAGGTCGTATCACTATAAATACAACAAGCCGAGTAAACAATTAGTTGCAATTCGCCTTTACGATAAGCACCTGCTTCCTGGTCGCTATCATTAGGAAAACGATAACTAGCTAGCAAGTTGCCATTGCGACTATCTCGTACAAAGATATTGTCCATTTGTTCGCTACCAATATCACCATCTCCATCGGTATAAGAAAAAGTGAGGATCAAGGAATCTTGTCCATTTTGCTTCATGTAAGTTTTGGAAATAGATTGAAACTCCAAAACGGGTTCATTGGGATAGTCTGGGGTTCTACAACTACTTATAAAGATTAAGATCAAGAGGAAAAGCAGGCTAGTTGTTTTTGTATTCATAAAGATGTGTATTTTTGTAAAAAAGAAGACATGACACGCCAAGCATTAGTTCAAGCCATTCATCAAGAGTTATCGACAGAAAATTTCGATCAGATCTGCATGGAGCTTTTTCATTACCAGTACCAACACAACCCAATATACCAAAAGTTTGTACAATTGTTGGGAAAAAAGCCTTCAGAAATTCAGCAAATAGATCAAATTCCCTTTCTTCCGATCTCTTTATTTAAAACGCATCCAATACAATCTGGAGTTTGGCAAGCCGAAACTATTTTTAGCAGCAGTGGCACAACGGGCAGTCAAAGCAGCCAACATTTTGTCAGAGATCTAGATCTTTACCAAACACATAGTGCCCGTATTTTTGAGCAACAGTATGGGAAGCTTCAAGATTTTAACATTTTGGCACTCCTCCCCTCTTATCTAGAACGTCAGGGTTCTTCCTTGATTGCGATGACCAATTATTTTATTGAGCAAACGGCTTCGGAGCAGAGTGGTTTTTACCTCTACAATATGAAGGAGTTGGCCAAAAAACTAGAGCTCTTGCGTCAGAAAAATCGGCAGGTTCTACTATTGGGGGTTACCTATGCTTTATTAGATTTTGCCGAGCAATATCCCATGGCCTTTCCACCCAATTTTATCATTATGGAAACAGGAGGAATGAAAGGGCGTAGCAAAGAGATGTTGCGAGCAGAGGTGCATCAGGTCTTGCAAGAAGCCTTTGGGCTTGAAGCGATTCACTCGGAATATGGCATGACCGAACTGCTTTCACAGGCCTACTCTAAAGGCAAAGGAATCTTTCTCCCTGCAAGGACTATGCGCGTCTATGCTCGAGAAACGACTGATCCACTTAGCTTGTTGCCAGCAGGCAGAACCGGGGGACTCAATATTATCGACCTAGCCAACCTCGATAGCTGTGCCTTTATCGCTACGGATGACCTTGCCAAAGTTTATGAAGATGGCAGTTTTGAGGTCTTGGGGCGTTTTGATGCTAGTGATATTCGGGGTTGTAACCTGATGGTAGATTGGTAGTTTTCAAAGTTGTTTTTCCTCCTCCTAGCCTCCTAGTATAAAATGAAGGGAAGCCCTAGCCTTAATGTCTAAAAAAAGCACTATCTTTGCAGTCTTTAAGTAGTAGGAAGGTCAAAGCTTTTACTGCTATCCATGATAGTCTAGGTCTAAAATTACACTAGTTTAGATCTTAGTACTGAACTGCATTATTGTAGAAAAAAATCAACAGCATTATATATGGCTTTTCTGGGAAAGAATTTGACGAGTCTACAAATGTATATGAAAGCCTTTGGCTTTTTTAAAGGACTTCAAGTATATTATCAGTTTAAATACGGTAAAAAAGGCAGTATAAGGATTCCGGGAATCAAACATCCCCTTTTTTTCAGACCTAAAAGTGCCGATAGATCCTCAATGTGGGAAATCTTCATCCAACGGGATTATGATATTGCGTATCCTAAGTTTTGGGAATCCCCCAAAGTGATTATAGATGCAGGTGCAAATATTGGGTTTACCAGCGTTTTTTTTGCCAACCAATATCCCGAAGCCAAGATCTATGCTATAGAACCCGAGTCTGCCAATTTTGAGTTGCTGAAGAAAAATCTTGCTCCCTATGCCCCACACACCCTAGCACTACAGAATGCTATCTGGACAGAGAAGGCTTATGTTAAGGTGGTGGATAAAGGTTTTGGTGCCAGGGGATTTATGATTGAGGAAACTAATGAGCAAGATGAGGAAGCTTTACTAGCTTTATCTCTAAACAGTTTGGTTCAGGAATATCAATTAGAGCAAATTGATATTCTAAAAATGGATATTGAGGGGACAGAAAAGTTTTTATTTGAAGGAGATGTAGAAGCTTGGCTGCCTAAGGTCAAATGCTTGGTGGTAGAGTTTCATGATTTTAGACTCCCAGGTTGTTCTAAAAGTATTTTCAAGACACTTTCCAAGTATAATTTTGCTTGCAAACTGAAAGGAGATAACTTATTATTTTTCAACGAAGATTATATTCCTCAAAATGAAGCAAACATCCAAGAAATACAAAGAGTATTACACCCTGCTACTTAGATTCTGTGTAACCTAGTTCATGCCTCCATGCGATCAATCTTTAATCGGCTTCAGCGTTTTTCTTTTTTCGATACTTTTAAACATGCCAGTGTTTATTTTTCGGGAACGGTGTTGATACAGGCCTTGAGTCTGATCTCCTTACCCGTATATACGGCATATTTAACCGATGCAGAGTATGGGATTGTCAACATGTTTAGCTCCTATGCTCTGGTGTTGGCCTTATTGATGACCCTCAACATTCATATTGGAATCACACGCTATTATTTTGAAGCGGAAGCCAATCCCGATGATTTTAAGGGCTATATGGCGACTACCACCTTTTCAGTAACTGCCCTTAGTTTTGTCATTGGATTGCTCATTTATATTTTCCGGCAAGCACTAGCAGAGCTCATCAATCTCCCAGAGCAGACGATCATCTATATGCTCTTTATGTGTTATTTGTCGGTGCTCTACTATGTTTATCACCAATGGAAGGTTGCAGAAAAGAAGAGTAAGGCGGTTACTACGGTACAGGTGGTGCTTCAGTTTTCTAAATTTGGTCTTTCGCTCCTCTTGCTTATGCTTGTACATTGGGCACCTGAGCAATTTTTTATGGGAAAGATCATTGGAGAGTTTTTAGCTGCTTTGGTTACGGGAATTGTGTTGTTTGTACTCACTTGGCCTATGCTCAACTGGAAAGGGATGCGTTGGTCGCATCTGCGCTATGGCTTGCTTTTTGGGCTGCCCCTCATCCCCTACACCTTGGGTATGTATTTTCTCAACTCTTTTGATCAATGGTATATTGGCGCAAAATTGGGGCATAGCGATGCCGGGCTCTACAGCTTTGCCTATAAAATTGGCTTATTGTTGGGAGGATTGATTTCGGCCTTGCACAGTGCGGCTATTCCAGATTACTATAAATGGATGAATGAGGAAAAGCATGAGAATGTACGTGCTCAGGCCCTTAGCATTCACCGACTAACGGCCCTTGCCGCCACCTTTTTGCTGCTATTTGCTACCGATATAGGCACCTTGCTCTCTAGTAAAAAAGATTTTATTCAGGCACTTGAAATTGCTCCAGTTATTGTGGGGGGCTATTTGTTTTTTGGGATAGCTCAACTCTTCAACCGTGGCATTCAGTATAAGAAAACGAACATCTACCTCACCTTTATTTATTTGTTTGCTGGTATCATCAACCTATTGCTCAACATTTACTACATTCCGATTTATGGGTATCCTGCCGCCGCTTGGACCACCTTTGCCTCTTATATCATTATGGCCATCTCCTCTTGGTTGCTAACCACTTATTATCTGAAACTTCCGAGTTTACCGGTTTTTAAAATGCTGATTAACCTACTCCCCTTTACCCTAACTGCTGTGTTTTTCTATTTTTCAGGTTGGTATAAAATTGGTCTGGATTGGGGGATTATTTTACTCAAATTACTACTTTTTGGAATGATTACTTTAGTGATATTTGGAAAAAGTATATTGAAAATCCTGAGAAAATAAGCAAGATAGCGCTGAATACTTGGTCTGCTGTAAAATAGTTTCCAATTCCTGTAAAATGGTTAAGATGCATTGAAAAAAGCTTCAGATCTTTGTAAAAGGCTACAATTACATAGTACGCTAAAAGAAAGAGTAAAACCTCATGCAAAAGATAGTTTGTATAGCACTTCTTTGTAAAAATAATTTCATGAAAGAGATCATCCACTTCAACAGCATTGCAGAAATACATCAAGCATTAGGTTTAGGAGCACCCAAGCACCCTCTGATTTCCATACATAATGATGGAGATATAGAATTTCCTGCCGAGATGGAAGGGATAAAATTTTCTATGGGCATGTATTTCATTGCCTTCAAATCTGGGATTAGTGGAGCACTAGGCTATGGCCGCAACTCTTATGATTTTCAGGATGGCACGATGGTATTTATGGCCCCAAATCAGGTCGTAACAATTCCGGGAAACACTTTGGATCAAAGCTGTACAGATAATGAGGGTTGGACGATTGCCTTTCACCCTGATCTGATTCGCAAATCACATTTGGGGACAATCATCAATGACTATAATTTCTTCTCTTATGAGTCGAATGAGGCTTTACATTTATCAGAAGAAGAGGCAGGTTTTATTGCCAAGGTGGTGCAACAAATCAAAGAAGAGTACCATCGTTCTATTGACCAACACAGTCAGCGCCTAATCATCTCCAACTTAGAGCTATTGCTGAACTACTGTTTGCGCTTTTATGACCGCCAATTTTACACCCGAACCAATCTCAATAAGGATTTTGCTGCTGAATTTGAAACGGTCTTGATGAATTACCTCAATTCGGAACAACTAGCGGAAAATGGCGTACCACAAGTGGCTTATTTTGGAGAACAGTTAAATATGTCGGCGAATTATCTGAGCGATTTACTCAAAAAGGAGACGGGCAAGAGCGCCAAGGCGCACATCAATGAAGCCTTGATCGAAAAAGCAAAGACCATCCTCCTCAACTCCACAGCACCTATCAACCAAGTGGCCTATCAGTTGGGCTTTGATTATCCGCAAAGTTTTACTAGACTATTTAAGGCGCAAACGGGCTTTAGCCCGCTGGAGTATCGGGCAGTGAGTTAAACTAAAATGCTACTCCCTTAAATCTATAAAATACTCCCTTTCTGCAAGTTTATAATAAGGTAGTCTAAAAGGGCCATCATAATCTTTAGTATTGATATAAATCCCTTCTACCTTCATCTTTTTATCCAAATAAATGATAAAATCTACCCCTCCTGCTTCATAAACCGTAGTTGCAATAGTATAGCCTCTTTTCGTTTGAATAGCACCATGTAGTTTTATCACTGCCTTAGTGCTATCCGCTTTGTAATCCGTCCGAACAAATGGCTTGGCTCCAGCAAGTTTCAGATCAAAAGCATATTTGAATGGAGGCTTGTTTCCTGTTTTAGGGTTGGTATAATTCTTATAGATTTTCTTATAACGTTGTCCATCCCATTGCCTAGCTGAACTATCCGAAGTTAAAGGACTTAAATGTCTTAAAACCTGAGGCATTTTTTCAGGACTCACTTCTTTAATGTAGTAAAGTTCTTTGTAGTTTGCTAGCTCATGCTCACTCTTCAAAAACTTTCTAAGCACCTTTGCTCCTTTTCTCAAAACTTTTTTCAACTTCCTTTGGTTCGGCCAAAAGCCTTCTAAACCATGAACAAAAAAGGGATGTTTTATTTCAAATAAAGAATTAGGATAACCTTCCATAAAAAATGTACTCACAAAGAAATAAATCACTTCACTTTGATCTACACTATCAGGAGCCTTAGAAATTTTTTCTTGGCTATATAAATTATGCGGTAAAATTACTGAAGCGCGGTTCTCCCAAAGGGATACATACACACTATCTGTTGTCATAATAGGTGCAGAGAGTAATGCAAAATAATCGTCCTCATTGGCACGAGTTCGAGCCAGCATGGCTAATGGAGAACGTATAGAACTACTCATTAACCTACTTTTTAGAAAATAACGATGTCCTACGGGGAGTTTAGCATAAATTTCATCAATAACATGCACTACAAAAAGTAAGGTTTCCTCCTCATCCCAGTTTTCTTTTCTTTGGTATTTATATATTGAACGAAATATTGCAGAAGAATAAAATATGTTATAATCTATCTTTCCTTCACTATTTTCTGAGAAAAAAGAAGGGGCTAGCCATTCCCCTGTTTTAGGGTCAAAATCATTAAGAGATGTTGCTCGTTTTTCATTTTTATAAAAATAGGCACAAGCATCTGTTTCCCAATCAGGGAATCTATTACATTTGTCTGAGCAAAAAGTCTTTATTGGATTGTACTGAATTTCATAATCCTTCCCAAAAAAGTGTATGGTTTTGCTCAAAGTTTTTCCTCTTAGGGTTTCGCAGTCGGTCTGTGCTTGAGCAAAGATCCATGTCAAAGAAAAAATTAGCGTGAGATAGAAGGGGTTTAATGGTCTTTGCATTATTTTTAGGATTATGGTGTTGTAATTTAGATCCCAGGATTTCCGATTGCTGAAAACGGGCTTTAGCCCGCTGGAGTATAGGTCGGTGAGTTGATACTTCTAAAGCATTATTCTGGAGCAATACTGCCATACCTACTCCAGTTGTATCCGTTTAGTCATTCTAATAAAGCGAAAAGATAGGAATATCGCACTAAAGGTCAAGCCAATCGTCAAAGACCACCAGATGCCTTCAATACCAAAGTTGAAATAGCTAGAAAAGAGGTAACCCAAGGGTAGTCCGATGAGCCAATAAGCGGTAAAAGCAAGCAAAGAGGGTATTTTCACATCTTCTATACCTCTAAGCATTCCCTGAACCACCGCCTGCACCCCATCGAAAATCTGAAAAACAGCTGCAATGAGTAAGAGTTCAAAAACCATCTGCTGTACTGCTAGCTGATCGATATAAAACACCGACAGCAGATCTCTAAAAACAAAAATCAGGAAGACAAAAAACAGAATAAACAAAAGGGTACTGAGTAATGCCGCAATACCTGCCCTTTGAATACGAGGAATATCCTTCAGACCATAAGCATGACCGATACGGATAGATGCTGCCGCCGAAATCCCCATATAAAACATGTAGGCTATGGAAGCTATGGAAATAGCAATTTGATGAGCCGACTGCTCATATTCACCAATTTGCCCAGCTAAAATAACAGCTCCACTGAAAGCCCCTACTTCAAATAAATATTGCAAGCCAGAAGGAATCCCCACCTCCATAATATTTTTAAACACAGCTTTATTGCCTTTAAAAAAGCTAGCCCAATGCAAGTAGATTTTAAACTGAGGATGCCCATGCATATATGCTACAAACATGAGCAATCCAAGTACCCTTGACAAGAGTGTAGCCCAAGCTGCACCAGCTAAACCCATTGCGGGCAGTCCCCAGTTGCCATAGATCAACAACCAATTGAAAAGTACATTAAACAAGACGGTAGCCATCACCAACAGCATACCAGGAACCGTATTACCAAAACCATCAACATAATGCTTCATGGCTAAAAAGAAAAGCATCGGTAAAATTGACCACCCAATAATAATGAGGTAGGATTGCGCCAGAGGTACTACTTGAGGCGACTGGCCCAAATAAGGTATTAGTGCTGCTAGTCCATAAACTAAGCCCAGAATGAGTAGACTGACCCACAGGATAATACGCAGACCAATCATCAGAATAGCCCTTTTTTTATGTTCGCTACTTTGGGCACCAATCGCCTTGGATATAATTGGAGAAATGGCAGCACAGATCCCAAAACCAAAAACCATGACCAAGTAAAACAAGCCATTAGCTAAGGAAGAAGCTGCAAGTTCGGTCGAGCCTAAATCTCCAATCATATAATTATCCACTTGCCCGATCAGGATATGACCAAGCTGTCCAGCAATTACTGGCCAGGCTAGCTTGAGGGTCTCCCAAATATGTTGTTGATAGCTTTGTTGAACTTGCATAAGTGATGCACCTAGTTGATTGGGCGCAAAGATACAAGCATTTTCTAATATTTACTGAACGGCAGACTAGAAAGCAACAATTATTGTCTGCTTCCACAGGATGTGCAAAACTGACTACTCTCTGGCATCAACTGTTCACAATTATGGCAAAATCGGGTACCCTCCCAGCCGTCCTCCTCTGTGGAGCTATCGTATATTCAGGCAATTGAAAAAACTTATCTTTCCCCGAATCACTCCGCTTCTTCAAAATTGTTACAAGCATCCGTAAAATTGTTAAGCTTTTAATCAGAAGGAGTTCTATCTTTGAAATATCGAAATCACAAATAGAAAATTAAAACTCAGATCTTATGGCTCAAATTGATAAAACAAAACCCGTATTGGTAACTGGTGCTACTGGCTATGTAGCAGGATGGTTGGTTAAAAAACTATTGGAAGAAGGATATACGGTACATGCAGCCGTGCGTAATCCAGATAAAAAACATAAAACGCAACATTTGGATGAGATTGCAGCCAAGAGTCCCGGCAGCATCAAATATTTCAAGTCTGATTTGTTGCAAGAGGGTTCTTATGCAGCAGCCATGCAGGGCTGTGAACTTGTGTACCACACTGCCTCACCTTTTACCCTAAATGTCAAAGATCCACAAAAAGAGTTGATTGAACCAGCCGAACAGGGTACGGCGAATGTCTTAAATACCGCTAAAGCAACCGCTTCTGTAAAAAGAGTCGTCGTAACCAGCAGTTGTGCTGCAATTTATACCGATTGTATTGATTGTGAAGCAGCTCCTAATGGCATTCTGACCGAAGAAATCTGGAATACAACTGCTTCTTTGGACTATCAGCCCTACTCCTACTCTAAAACACTGGCTGAAAAGAAAGCTTGGGAAATTGCGAAAAGTCAAGATCAATGGGATTTAGTGACCATCAATCCTTGTGGTGTTTTTGGTCCTTCCCTCAACCCACAGTCCAATACTTCTGAGAGTGTGGAAATTCTCAAACAGTTGGGAGATGGTAGCATGAAAATGGGCGTTCCTAACCTAGGAATTGGTGTAGTAGATGTCAGAGATGTTGCGGAAGCGCACTACCAAGCAGGCTTCAACCCCAAGGCTCAAGGGCGTTACATCACCGCAGGGCACAACAGTAATATGCTAGAAATGGCTCAAGCCCTACAGGAAAAATATGGCAAAAGCTTTCCTATTCCTAAAAAAGCATTGCCCAAATGGTTGTTGCTGTTCGTTGGACCAATGATTAACAAAGCCATCACCAGACGCTTTGTGCGCAACAATGTCAATATAGAATGGAAGGCAAACAACTCCAAAATCAAAAAGGAGCTGGGCATCAAATTCACTCCACTTCAAAAAACGATGGAAGATGGCTTTCAAGCTTTGATTGATGCGGGAATTTTGAAGGCGAAGTAATATATTGAATAAACGATGAGATGCTACAATTCCTAAAAATTTGGAATTGTAGCATCTTTTTATCTGATTGCTAAAGCCATTTGGCTATTTCTTGACTGTCAAATAGATATCTTCACATTCCCTTCTAGTGATAGAGGGAGTAGAATCCATATAACTAAAATCTAGTTGACCACTCGCTGTACTTAGCTGCATTCGGATTGCACATTTGTCCTCTACATTATAATAATTATATGCACTACTAAAAACCAAATTCCCTCTATCCACATAAACCCTACTGCCATCCAATCGATAAGGTACATTATTCAACTGAATATTAAGTTGACGCTTTTCTATTGTTTCTGTCGTGTTAATTAACAGTTCACATCTAGCACGCCCGCTTAAATTGATACTCAAAGTTTTGGCTCCAACAGTAATTGTTCCAGACAAATCCCCTTTCACCTTCCAAACGCCCTGGGTTTCGCTATTATTCTTAGAATAATTATTGCCAGAATTGGAATTTCCTCCTTTATTATCCGCCAATACTTTAGCTGCTCGTACTGCTTCGATATAGCGCATTAAATGCTGATAAGCAGTATTTCGATATTGGAAAAACTTTGCTGCATTTTGATAAGACACTCGCTCGGGTCCCGTTGATTTTCGAGCCATTGCTTCCATTTTTTCACGATTCTTTTTAGATATTACAGAAGCATCTAAGACTAAGCCCAAAGCTCCATGAAGATCTTTCAATAAATCTTTAGGGTCTTCAGGTTTGGGGGCTTTTCCCATTGAGGCATAAATATACTCCCCCTCTTCCTTTAAAAGTTTTATCGCCATTTGATATTCCTTTTCTTTGGAGCTATAATAATCTTGTAGGTACTGATTACTCTGCTGTTGTGCTTGCTTTTGTTTAGCACAAAATGCTTTCCATTGTTCCAGGCTTTGCAGTTGAGCTTCAAAATTGGGATTGGCCTGGGGTTGATCTCCCATCGACCAATTGAGCTGTACTTTGAGTTGGCGACTGCTTAGCTCTGCTAAATTGTCATTATTGTTAATGAATACCAGACGAAAGTTTTTCTTCTCCTCCTGCGTCACTAAATTCAGTGTATTACCAGACTTTCCAAATCCTTTGGAAATCCAATGGCCTCCTTTTCGATACAAAACCAAAAGTTGCATCCCTTCTGTATCTCCTTCCAAGCTCAATTGCACCTTAGTTTCTGGGTTATTGATAAAATCGCTATTCTTAGCACGTTTAGGATTCATCAAAAAATCGACTGGTAAGGCGGTAAGGTTTTCCAAATTAACCTGAAAACTAAGACCTTGATTTGTCTTATTCTTCACCAAAGTATTCAAGTCTGAAGACATGCTAAATTTCACATCGGTGGTATTGCTATTTTGCTGTTCTATTTTGACCGTTGAAGTAACCGAAAATTTTAAATCAGGATGCACCTGCTCTGGCTGAGTAAAAACCGTCTCCCAAAATTTTGGCCAGTATTTATCCATATAAAAAACTGAATTTACAGCTGCAGCAGGATTATTCGACCTTTTCTTAATTTTATTATAAATTGCTCCGACTACCCCACTTTTGTAGGCAGAGTTGTTGGCTAAATAAAAAATAAGGTAACTTGCCCCATAGCCAAATTCTTGACGACCTTTGAAGTCCAGTTTTTTATGGTTGTAGTATAAGGGTTGTGTCCCCAGCTTTTCTTTCAAAGAACTCGTCAGATCAGGAGCTCCTTTTTCTTTGGAGAACAAAGACTCTGCATAAACGGCCGTCGCCTCATCCAACCAATGAATTTTCTCTTTGGAAATACCGCCTACATCCCTATAATACTCCTGCACCAAATGCAACAGTTCATGCCCACAGGTAACTCGAAGTTCATCGCGCTCATTAGCCGTCATCAAGCTTGGGCGTTTTGTAAAAAACTTAGCATTTAATTCTAAAACACCGCCCCCCTGCAGGAAATAGGGTGCATAAAACTCTCCAGCAGTACCCTTAGGTTTATCAAAAATTTCTACCTGAATCGGCTTTTTCAATCCCTCAAAACTCATACCCAATTTATTTTCAATAATAAACATAGCATCCTCCAGATAAGAAAGGGTAGAGTCCATAGCTAGACGACTCAATTCAATCGGCGCATAAGCTTTGAAATAGCCTCCAGAACTTTCTCTTTTATCAACACTAAATGCCGTATAGTGTCTTAAACAATAGGCCACATAAGTAAATCTATATTTAGCAGTTTCCAAACGTTCTGACCAATCATATCCATAAGCTTTGGGAAATAAAGAAAAACCTCCTTTGCCCTTATGCATCATAGGAAGTAGATGTTCTCCCACTGCTTTAAGTTCCCCATTCAAAGGAAGCATTGCAATAGCAACTCCAGCATCAACATCAATAATCGTTTCTACAATACGTTTCTTCCCTATTAGGGCCCCATTTCCCATACTACTCAAGCTAGGCGTTTCTATGGCAATAAATAAACGCTGCTTCAACTCCTCCGGATTCTTGTACTTCGCTAAAAGATCGGCAGGGATAGGAATTTCAATAGACCATTGCCCCATCAGTTGGTCTACATCCCCTTCTACTTTATAATTGGAATATTCTCTATAATCAGAGTTCCCTGAGCTCTTAACTTTCAGGATCTTCAACTGACCATCTTTCCTGACATTCATTAAAGAAAGGCTAAAGTCTTCATGTTGAAATTGAGCTTGACCATTCTTAATATCTAAATCGCCAATATGTGTAGGTCCACTAAAAAGGGTGTAAAGCAACCAAATTAAAATAATGCCCCCTCCTATTCCAATAAGTGCTTTGGTTCCTGTATTCATGCTTTTGTCTTTTTGTTTTTGCTAATTTTCAAGTTTTAAAATTCGGGATTGATTTTCTTTTTTGTGTTAATGCAAGTCATACTGGAGGATGATTTTGGTTATTAGTTGTCGATGGATTATTCTGTAATATTGAGTTTCATTAAAAACAATATCTATGAAAAGCATCTTCCAATTCATCTTTGGCATAAGTATCTTTAGCCTAATGGCAAGCTGTATTCCAGGCAACTCCATTGATGTCGAAGCTTGCAAGAAAAAAGCAGATCCCTGTGAGCAATACCACTGCTTATTCCCAGGTTGCTGGTGTGTGCCAGATACTACGGGGAAGTTGATTCTTTTTGAGGCAGCAAGTCCCATTAGGGATCTGCAAGCCGCTAAAAAATTAGCCACAGAATATTTAGAAACAAAAGAGATACAGTTTGAAAAGCTTAATGTCATTGAGGAAGATTACGGCTGGTTTCATATGATTTTTGATAAAGTGGATGGTGAAAAAGAATTGCACTACTCCATCAGTCCCAACGGGGAAATCTGTCATACAGAGTGTGGCGTTTAGTTCTAAGGTATATTTTCCTCCTGCTTACACACCTTAACAGCCCTTTAAGAGCATCTCAATAGAAAATCCCCTATCTTAGAGTAAATCTTAGTTTATGGAATTTCTATTGTTTATCCCACTCTTAATGGTCATCCTGAGTCCACTTTTACTTCTTGTAGAATTAGCGAAGGAGTGGAATACTGGTCAGAACTTTACTTACAACAATAAACTATACCAGCATTATGCAGCAGTGGGTGTCGGTATCGGATTACCCCTGATCTTCTTTATCTACAATATCACCTTAGTAGATATGGACCCTTGTGGAGAGCCCGCCATACTACAAACCCAGAAGTCTGTAGGGTTTATGTTTTGGTATGCTTTTGCCCTGCTGTGTTTTGGAATCAGTTATGCTGCGCTTGGCAAGCGACCTCCACTGGTAGAACTGATGATCCCTACTGGGCTTATTATCGGCTTGGTACTTCCACTCCTTATAGCTTATCATATTGGCTTGATGAATCCCTTGAGTTGGATCGGATCTTACCCCGTAGCCTTACTCTATGCTCGGCAACTCTGGCGCAATCAAAAACGGCTCAAGCTAGCATTGGAGCACCTGCCCCAAACAGTATCTAAAATACAGCGTTTATACCATGCGATTGAACGGCAGTATTGGCTCAAGATTCCGGTAGTGATGGCTTTAGCCCTGCCTATTGTGGCGCTCATTACAGCCTTGCTTTATCTTTTTGGCCAGGCACCTGATGATCTCATTCGTGCCTTTAGAGAGACCTGTTCCTATGAGCTTTCGCAAAAGGAGTACTGTGGTGAGTGTGTGGATGGGCATTATCTCTGTACTGTGGCAGCCTATGGCAGTCCAAATTTGGTCAAGCCCCTTGGTAAAGGCTATCGACATGGTAAAATCATTATTGTGAATCGGCAATTGTTGGCGAGTAATGCTTTTGAGGAATTGCTAGAGCAAAATACCCCTAGGCTACACCGTTGGCTGCGCCACAATTATGATCGCTATGGATTAAGCATGGCTAAAACCTTGCACAAGGTTGGTTTTTCCAATTGGGTCTATCTCTTGATGAAGCCTTTGGAATGGTCTTTTATACTCATTCTATACCTC
This sequence comes from uncultured Saprospiraceae bacterium, assembly GCA_964580485.1. Classification (GTDB taxonomy): domain Bacteria; phylum Bacteroidota; class Bacteroidia; order Chitinophagales; family Saprospiraceae; genus Saprospira. The sequence continues at coordinate 14,827 of CAZOLU010000043.1, forward strand.
TTTACCACAGATCCCGAAAACCGTATTCATCAACAATATACCCCTTGATTTAAGAGGAGTCATTTCAAGTTGGAGGCTAGGTTAAGCAGTA
>CAZOLU010000044.1:0-14860 GCA_964580485.1 uncultured Saprospiraceae bacterium
CTTACACCCATTCGCATCCATCTGTCGCCCCTTCAGGGCTCCTATTCAAGCCCTGAAAGCGAGCTGGCATGATGCAATGCATCATAAGCTTAGGCAAAAAGCCAAGCTGCGAGGCGGTGAAGCCCCTCGCAAAGGGGGTTGATTGAAAAACTTTTGTTACACAGTACTTAGGGTTGCTGACCACTAGAGCGTTTGCGCAACCAGTGAATGCCAATAGCCAGAAAAGCAATCAAATATGAAAAAGTAAAGGCCATAAATAAAATACCTGAGCTGCGCAAGTCTCCTCCTTTCGCAAAACGCCATTTTAGTTGTTCTATGCTCAAACCATGAGAAAGCTCATTCCCTTGAATCATTGCAGCAATCAACGTCGCTTCTTTTTTGGTGAGATCATCCTTAATTTTCAGGTCTTTTAAGAAAAAGTCTATGACAGCAGCCTCAAGCAAGAGATCTTCATCTAAGAATAGCCCAAGGAGACTACTGGGACTTTCCTCTCTCCAATCATTTAATAAATTTAGATTAGACTTATTGACCGTTAAAACCAACGGGTAGATATTTCGACCCAAACGCTTATTCCCTAAGATAACTTGATCGATTATCTGGTCAAAGGCTGGGGTATTTTCTAGCATTCTAACTGCCTTTAAGGTTTTGAAAGTATGTTCCGCATCCTCCCATCGCCAATGGATCTCTTTTCCTAAAATCGAGAAAGTCTCTGGTCTTGCGAGTAGCTCCATGACTCTTGCGCTATCGATATCTGATACCTTTGCTTCAAAAACCTTAGTATCTTCCCAACCATCGATTGTTATCAATTCCATTAAAGGCCCCAAATCACTTTCAGGGTTAATAGCTAGGTAGTTTATACGTTGTTTAAGGTTAGCATCCAGCTCTTTCAGCTTGGGTAATAGCTCTCCTAGCGTAACTAAAGGTAATAGCTTCAAGTTTCCTTTTTGTACCAAACGTTGAAGGGTTTGCTCCGTGTACAAGCCCTCTAGTTGGAGTTGTAGTTTATTGTAAATCTTGGATATCTTGTATTGTTTTGGTGCAATTAGGTCCAATCTTGTCTTGAGTTGATTCAGCAGCTCTTCTGTGATAGGTTGCTGATCGGAGCTAGTCAATACCAAGTCCACTCCAAATTCTGAGCGCTTGCGTAAATTTAAAAAATATACAATATTGCATAGCTCTCTATAACTAAGGTCAGAAAGAATATCCTCATGTTCATGCTCAGTAAGATAGCGATACATATAAGCCAACTCCGTAGATGCCATCTGTTTGGCATCATTGGTATGTATGTATTGAATTCGTGCGGCACGTTCAAAATCTAGCACAGCATCAACTAAGGAGTGCAGCAGCAGCCATACTAGGCCTAAAGCAAATAAAAAGGTATATACCGCAGTTTTAAGATAAGAGATCATCACATTAGTTTTTGAGAACTCGTTGAAAAATACAAATCTTCCCCCTATTTTCAATAGCAGTTGATAAAATTATTCTAAAGATGAATCAATGAGCTCGAGATACCTTATCATGGAAGTTCTTCAAAAGCTTTATAATATAGGTATTGACCAAAGTTGATTTGAGATTCTAACTAGAAAGCACTAACTTGAAGTTGATAAATTGACCTAAATGCTATGCGGATATTAATTACACGGCAGTTAAACATTAACAGTATCTTTAAACAAAACTTGGAAGCCTCAGGACAGCAGGTTTATGGGGAAAGTTTGATTGAGTTTGAAGCGTTGGATTTTGCCCCCCCCCATCAAGTAGATTGGCTTTTTTTTTACAGTAAAAAGGGTATTGACTACTATTATCAGCAAATGGGCACTTCCAAATCCGCCTTTAAATTAGCAGTACTAGGTAAAGCAAGTGCAGCACATTTGAAAACAGAGTATGGCCTAAATGCAGATTTCGTAGGCACAGGAGAACCTCAAAGTAGTGCTGCTGCATTTTTGAGGATTGCCGCAGGGCAGCATGTAGCTTTTATCCGTGCAAAAAACTCTAAGCAATCTGTTCAAAACATTCTAAAGGAAGACCTTAAAATTCAAGATATTGTAGTTTATAAAAATAGTATTCGAAAAAATATAAGCATAGTAAAATGCGATATTGCAGTGCTTACAAGCCCGATGAATACTTTGGCTTATTTTCAAAACACAGAACAGCCTGCAAATACACATTATGTTGTAATTGGTCAGAGTACCGCAAAACAACTCCTGGATTTGGGACATACTAGATTTTTGGTAGCAGAAGAACCCTCTGAATTAGGATTATTGTTGGCGGTGCAAAAAATTTTAAGGAAACTGGAAGTATAAAAAAGCAGATTAAAACACACAATGTGTTTTAATATTAAGAGAAATTAAAACATTTTACTAATTTTTTAAAACAAAAACTTGCATCTTATCAACTACTGATTTATATTTGCTTTAGATTTAAACAAATTAAGTACATTCATTAATACTAGAAACACATGAGTAAGAAAAACAACGACGATAAGCTCAAGGCGCTACAAAGTACCTTGGACCGTCTCACCAAAACATACGGTAAGGGATCCGTAATGAAGTTAGGAGATTCTCCTGTTGAAGATGTTGATGCTATTTCTACAGGGTCTATTGGATTAGATGTAGCTTTAGGAACCAATGGCTTTGCCCGTGGTCGTATTATAGAGATTTACGGTCCTGAATCTTCGGGAAAAACTACCGTAGCTATTCATGCTATTGCAGAATGCCAAAAACAAGGGGGTATTGCCGCATTTGTTGATGCAGAACATGCTTTTGATCGCTATTATGCTGAGAAATTAGGGGTAAATGTAGACGAATTGATCTTTTCACAGCCCGATTATGGTGAGCAAGCTTTAGAAATTGCAGAAAACCTTATTCGTTCAGGAGCTATTGATATTTTGGTGGTAGACTCCGTAGCGGCATTGGTACCTCGTTCAGAGATTGAGGGGGAGATGGGAGATTCCAAAATGGGATTACAGGCCCGCTTGATGTCGCAGGCCATGCGTAAATTGACAAGTGCTATTGGGAAAACGCAATGCTGCTGTATCTTCATCAACCAGCTCCGTGAAAAAATCGGGGTAATGTTTGGTAATCCGGAAACAACTACGGGTGGAAATGCTTTAAAATTTTATGCTTCTCAACGCTTAGACATCCGCCGTTCGGGTGCTGCCATCAAAGATCGGGAAGGCAATGTAATCGGAAATCATGTGAAGGTTAAAATTGTAAAAAACAAATTGGCTCCACCGTTCCGTATTGCGGAGTTTGATATTATGTATGGCGAGGGAATCTCCAAAACAGGTGAAATTGTTGATTTGGGTGCAGATTTGAATATTCTGAGTAAGAGTGGTGCATGGTATGGCTATGGTGATGGTAAAATTGCACAGGGTAGAGAAGCCGCTAAGCAGTTCATGATGGACAACCCCGAGGTGGCCGATGAAATTGAGCGCAAAATCAAAGCAGATCTATTTGGGTTGCCTTTGGAAGATGAAAAAGAAGCAACTACCGAAGCTAAAGAAGAGAAAGAGACCTCTAAAAAAGGAGGGAAAAAATCTAAGTAAGTATCTACTGAAAAATAATTATTCCATTGTATTTTTAGCCTATAAGTCAGCTCTATCGGAAGGGCTGACTTTTTTGGTCAATATACCTAAGCTTTGCGATTGGGGTTGTCTTTTAAGAACTGATCCCAATTGGAGTATTTTTTTCCTCCTCCGAATCGGCTATTGCTTTGTAGGTGATGACAAAAAGCAACGCCTACGGCATCCGTAGCATCCATAAACTCGTGGTGAAAGTCACCATCGATGACATGGGGTAACATTCCCGCCAACTGTGCTTTGGTGGCATTGCCTTTGCCCGTTACTGCTTTTTTGATAGAACGGGGGCTGTATTCCACTACTTCTAATCCTCGACAGGCCATGGCAGTCATGGCAGCGCCTTGGGCGCGCCCCAGCTTGAGCATAGCTTGAGCATCTTTACCATAAAAAGGATCTTCGATAGCCGCAAGCACTGGCTCATAGATGTCGAGCAGCTTTTGCAACTCCTCATAAATAAAACGAAGTTTTTGAGATTGAGTGTCTAGCTTTCGCATATCCAAAACGCCCATACTTACTAAACGGGGCTTGCGCTTGCCCATAGTTTGCAAAAAGGCATAACCCAGAACATTAGACCCAGGATCTATGCCTACTATAATTTTTTTCATCTTATGATCCAGTTGATTGTTCATTAAATTTTTAAGATGGTTAGACCCAATGCATACATTACCCTAACAAGTGCGCTTGCAGCAAAGGCAGTAGCTTGTCTTGTAAAAAGGGGTTACTTGCCAGGATTTCCCGACCAAAAAGAAAATCCCCCCCTCCCTTAAAATCTGAAATCAAGCCCCCAGCCTCCTTCACCAGGAAAGCTCCAGCCGCTACATCCCAAGGTGCTAAACTATACTCAAAAAAAGCATCAAAACGCCCCGCAGCCGTATAGGCTAAATCCAAAGCTGCTGAGCCACAACGCCGCAGCCCCCTAGTAGCTTGCATGAGCTCACCCAATACTGCTAAATAGCCTTGAGTTCTTTCAAAATCATAATAAGGAAAGCCTGTGGCTAATAAGGTATCTGCTAGTTCTGCTCTTTTTGTCACAAAAACTTGCTTTTCATTCAGCCAACAACCTCCTCCCTTCCAAGCATAAAACAACTCATCCCGATTGGGTTCGTACACCAAGCCAACAACAGTTTTCTCTTCGTACTGCAAAGCAATACTAATGGAAAAAAAAGGCAACTGGTGTAAAAAATTGGTGGTACCATCCAAAGGATCAATAATCCAACGCCACTCTTTTTCCAAGCTTTGCTCAATCATGCCCTCTTCCGTGAGGAAACCTGCTTCGGGCAATATTTGCTGACAGCCTTCAATCAAGCGTTTTTCCGCCGTTTTATCCACATAACTTACCAAACTATTCAAAGCTTTATGCTCAATAGCTTGCTCTTTCACTCCCCCTAGTTCTGCCAATAAAAAAGCTCCTACACTTCGCATAAGTGTTCCTAGTTCTCGACATATCGGCTCTAGTTCAATCTTATTGTTATGCTTATTCATAAATGAGTAATTTTCTGCTGTTTAGTTAATCTATCCCCAAAGATACTAAGGAGATGCCAGAGCATAGTACCCTCAAGTATAAAAGTTGAAAGAATCGCTATTGGAAAACAAGCAAGAACCCTAAACCATCCAAGCTAAAGCCATTATTTTCTGTTACTAAACAAACAAATATTTTGTGAAGATCTTAAAAATCCTTTACTTTGCGCTCACTTAGCTTAGCCGCTAAGTCAACTCTAGTCAAAAAATCAAATCCTAAATTCGTTAAATATCAGAAAACCAACGAAAAAAACATGGAAAGTTTAGTGTATATCCTCCCTGTATTTGGGGTAATCGCCTTAGTCTATATGTTTATCCTCTCTAGTTGGGTAAACAAGCAAAGTGAAGGTAACGAAAAAATGTCTGGCCTGGCAAAGAGCATCGCTGAAGGTGCAATGGCCTTCTTAGCTGCGGAGTATCGTATGCTTTTAGTTTTTGTAATCGGTGCAGGTATCGCTTTAGGCGCACTGTCTTTCGCCGTAGAAACCACGCACTGGTTTATTGTCATTGCCTTTGTCATTGGTGCTGTATTCTCTGCAATTGCAGGTAATATTGGTATGCGTATCGCAACTAAAGCCAATGTGCGTACCACCGAAGCGGCTCGTACAAGCTTATCTAAAGCCTTGCAAGTATCTTTCAAAGGAGGTACCGTAATGGGACTAGGTGTTGCTGGTTTAGCAGTATTTGGTCTTTCTGCCATCTTCGCTCTATTGTTTGTATGGTTTATGGGGGGCAAATGGACCAATGTTGGGGACATGACCATCGTTTTGGAAGCATTGGCTGGTTTCTCTCTAGGTGCTGAGTCTATCGCACTTTTTGCTCGTGTAGGTGGTGGTATTTATACCAAAGCTGCTGATGTTGGAGCTGACCTTGTAGGTAAAGTAGAAGCTGGTATCCCTGAAGATGATCCTCGCAACCCTGCTACTATTGCAGATAACGTAGGGGATAATGTAGGTGATGTGGCTGGTATGGGAGCTGACCTTTTTGGTTCTTATGTAGCAACAGTATTAGCTGCAATGGTACTTGGAAACTATGTAATTAAAGATATGGGTGGTGCTGTACAAGATTCATTCGGCGGTTTAGGCCCCATTTTGTTGCCGATTTTAATCGCTGGTATGGGGATCATCTTCTCTATCATTGGTACTTTGTTGGTGAATGTTAAAGACGGTGAAGGTGTTGGTGAAAAACAAGTACAAAAAGCACTGAATCTAGGTAACTGGGTTTCTATTGGTCTGACTGCTGTAGCTTCTTTAGGTGCTATCTTGTGGATGTTGCCTGAAACCATGAAAATGGACTTCTTCCAAGTTGGGGTAGTTGAGGTAAGCAATATGCGCATCTTCTATGCAGTATTAATTGGTTTATTTGTTGGTGGTGCAATCTCTGCAATCACTGAATATTATACTGGAACGGGTACGAAGCCCGTAATGGGCGTTATCCAAAAATCAGGTACGGGTGCTGCAACAAACATCATCGCTGGTTTATCTCTAGGTATGATGTCTACTTTCCTTCCAATTCTCTTATTTGCTGGTGCAATCTGGGGCGCTTACGAATGTGCAGGTTTCTACGGGGTAGCAATTGCGGCTTCTGCCATGATGGCTACTACGGCTATGCAGTTGGCTATCGATGCATTCGGTCCTATCGCGGATAACGCAGGTGGTATCGCTGAGATGAGTGAATTACCTGAGGAAGTACGTGAGCGTACAGATATCCTTGATTCTGTAGGGAATACTACTGCTGCAATTGGTAAAGGTTTTGCTATCGCTTCTGCTGCATTAACTGCCTTGGCACTTTTCGCTGCTTATGTGACCTTCACTGGTATTGATGGTATCAACATCTACAAAGCAAAAGTACTAGCTGCATTATTCGTAGGAGGTATGGTTCCTGTAGTCTTCTCTGCAATGGCAATGAGTTCTGTAGGTAAGGCTGCTATGGAAATGGTAAAAGAGGTTCGCCGTCAGTTCCGCGAGATTCCTGGTATCATGGAAGGTACTGGAACTCCTGAATACGGAAAATGTGTGGAAATTTCTACCAATGCTGCTTTACGTGAAATGATCCTTCCTGGTGCGATTACCATCCTAATGCCTATCCTTATCGGATTCGCTATGGGACCTGAAGCTTTGGGTGCTTATATGGCAGGTGTTTGTGTAAGTGGTGTACTTTGGGCTTTGTTCCAAAACAACGCTGGTGGTGCATGGGATAATGCTAAGAAATCTTTTGAAGCGGGTGTTGAAATTGATGGTAAAATGACTTATAAAGGTTCTGATGCCCACAAAGCTGCAGTAACTGGTGATACGGTAGGTGATCCATTCAAAGATACTTCTGGTCCTTCAATGAATATCTTGATCAAATTGTCTTGCTTGGTTGGTTTAGCAATTGCTCCAATCTTGGGTGAGATTTATGGTACCGGTGGTCATAGTCATGATGCTAAGGATACTGGATCTACTACAACTATCGAGGTGGAAGATGCTACTAGTATGAATGATGATGTTAAAGAAGAAGAAGTGTATCTTTTGAACTAATTCATTATACTAGTTTTGATATATCAGAATGAGCTATCTCTACAAAGAGGTGGCTCATTTTTTTAATAGATAAAGGATAAAACTATGACTCCCAACAAAACACTCATCATCTACACCTTGGCTGGACTAGGCTTTGATCAGCGCGCTTTTGAGCATATCGAATTTCCCCAAGAAGCGAGGGTTTGTCACCTCGACTGGATAGATCCCTTGCACCCTAAAGAACGTATTGCCGACTATGCCAGCCGTATGCTGCACACACAGATGGACACCAAGGATTTAAACCAACCCCTTTATTTGATTGGGCATAGCTTTGGAGGGGTGATGATGCAGGAAATTGCTGCCCAACTAGAGCAGGTTCAAGGTATTATTTTACTTTCGAGCATTAAAGCTCATGCCGAAAAGCCTTGGATGATGCGTTGGTTTTATTGGCTACCCGTTTGGTGGCTGACCATCAAGTTTTTTTCTAGGCTGAGTTTTCCGCTTTGGGGCTGGTTTTACGGGTACAGTACCGCCGCCGCGCGGCGGCTATTCCATCAAATGATCGCTCGATTCAGCAACCGCTATTATCGCTGGGCCACGAAAACCATTGCCTACTGGCGACCAAAAAAAAATCGCAGCCTCCCCCCTATCCTCAGTATTCATGGCACTAGAGATCAAATGTTTTATTATAGAAATATAAAAACTCCCAAAAAACCCATTCCCAAAGGAAACCATTTTATGCTATACCTCAGAGCTAAAATTGTGAGCCAAGCCATTCAGGAACAGATAAACCTATGGGAAGGAGAACAGACGCAACGCTAAAGCCCCTCCCCATTCCATTCAATATCAGCAGTACTAGCAGCCAAGATCGACATATTTTGTTTTCGAGCAATCTGCCAAAAATGCAATAAGCTACCAAATTGCTTAAAAAACGGCTGAATATCCTGCCATGAAAAAATAACATCCTTAGCTCCAAGCAACTGAGGAAGAAGCCTAGGCCATTGATCTAGTGGAGTACTCTGGGGCAGATGGAATAAAAAGAAGGCCATCGCCAGCATCCTCGCACTAGCAGCCTTGGGATAAGTAGTACCATGAGAGTAATCCCAGATCCGCTCGAAAGGCTGAAAGAGATGAATCCCACTAGTTAGACGAGGGTTACATTCGATAGCATAGTACTTTCCATCCGTGGCAGAGCGAATAAAATCAAAGGAGAGAAAACCATTTTGAAGATCGAGTGCCTCAATTATTTTTTGGGTGAATGCTTCGATTTCTGGAATAGGGGTAGACTCAAAATAGGTGGCAGCACCAGCTTTAACCCTACCCAACATCGGATAAACCGCGTGGGCGGTCAGTTGCCCCCCTCTAACAATGCTAAAACTTGCCAATTGTAGCCCCTCTACATAAGCCTGAGCAAGCCAAGGTCGCTGCTCCGACAAGCCCAACTCCTCCCAAAGTTTGGAAGGAATCCGGTAGGCTGGATTATTGAGAATGACCTGATCGGCAAAGCGACTGTAGATGGGCTTGAGCACAAATGCGGGAAGCTTTTGCAGGCTAGTTGCAATCTCCTGAGGGCGACTCAGCAGATAGCTCGACAGTTGTGGCAAGTCCAACTCCCCCAAAAGCTGATTGAATTTAAACTTGTTGTGTAGGCGATCGAGGGTTGCTATATCTGGGCAAAAGAGTTGGGTGTAGGGCTCCAATTGCTTGCCCTGCAGGGCAACATGAAAAGTTTCTTCGCAAGTGGGCATCAGCCAATCGACCTTTTCATTTTTTAAAATTTGAAGTAGGGCTTTTGTAAAAGCCCCTGGATAGAGCACAGGGCCTGGCACTACATAGGCTGCATCCACAAAGCGTGAAGCGGCAGTGATGTTCTCTGCAAAAGTTTCTGCGACCAACACTCGGCAATAATGCTGCTTGAGTAGTCGAGCTAGATGAAGGGTTGCAGGAGCACGCCCCCCAGTCAGGAGTATAGTTTTTCCGTAAAGCATGGATCTCAAGTGTAATGGGTTACAAACGTATGGATTTTAGCTGATCATCGCTCGTTTTTTTTTGTGGATTGACCAGCTTAGGAATCTCTTTCCGCCCCAACTGCTTCCAAGCCTTCCAGATGATGTCCCAATCTTTGGAGGTTTTATAGTCTTTGGCATAAAAAAGATGGAGTCGATGTAGAGTATGTGGACTATCGGGCCGAAAAGCTAGTCCATCGGTGGGGCAAAGTACCCCTTTTCGCAACTTAGGTAAAAAGTGAATTTGAGGATCATCGGGACAGTAACCTACCCAAGTTTTTTTCCCTGTTAGTACTAAAAAAATATTTCGCCAAAGCCCTGTGCCTAACCCCCAAACCAAGATGGGGCTGAGGAGGAGGAGTGCAAAACTTAGCAACATATCCAACACCCTTTTATTTCTAGCCTGAATAGAAGAACTGATGTTAAAGCTGATGTCAATGGTATATACATCTCCGGCTGTATTTTTAGAATTAGACCCAATGATGCTCAGTCCTTTTTCAGGAACCGTTTTATAGTTAATTTCAGGGCCCAATTTCCCCATCCAGTAGATAATTTGTTCGGCAGAAATATCTCGAGCACAGAAAATGATTTCATTAACTTTATAAATTTCAACAATTTCCTGGAGTTGATAACAATCTCCAACAAAAGACTGTAAATCTTCCTGTTCTAAATAAGGAGATACCGTTCCTATAAAGTTGACATCCACCTGTGCATGATAAAGCATTTTCAATACCCGTTCACTTTCATCCAAATCCCCTACAATCACCAAATTATGCTGTTGAGGTGCATCAATTCTAAAACTACCTTTCCTTAGAAAACTCAGAACAGCGCGTATACTCAAACTACTTAGTATAGCCCAGATCGTCCCAAAAACAATGAGCATCCTCGAAGAACGGAGATGAGAAGGTAGAAAACCATAAATGGCAGCAATCGCCAAAGAACCTAAACAGATTCCTGTAACTAAGTGCTTCACTCGCCCCGACCGATCATAGCCCCCTCTTAGGTAAATAGCCAACAGCCAGATCACAATATAAAGTGGAAAATTGAAATAGAGCAAGGATGGCTTAAAGTAGTTGATATCATGAAACCTAAGCTGCGCCCAAATATCTTTGATGAAGTACAAGCCTAAAAAAATGATGCTGGCATCCATCAAGGGCCAAAACCAACGCTTAGCTTGATTGCTAAACAAGGTCAAAGCTGCTCGAAAATAGATGGCGGCATTGAGCATTGCCACGAACATCCCCGCTTTAGAGCCCCCAAAGTGTTTGCGGGCAAAGATAATCATGGCATTGTAGAAGGTTCGCACATAATTTAGACTACCTTTTTTAGTGCTTTCGCCTTTGTAATGGATGATGGTGGTATCTGCAAAATAGTAATTTTTATAGCCAGCTTTGACCACCCGATAAGAGAGGTCGATGTCCTCGCCATACATAAAAAAGGCCTCATCGAGTAACCCAATCTCATCCAACACACTTTTACGCAGCATCATAAAAGCCCCAGAAAGTACATCCACTTGGTGGGTTTTATCCTTATCCAGAAAGCCTAAATGGTATTTGTTGAATCGCTTGGATTTGGGAAAGAGTTTGGAGAAACCAAAGGTTTTATAGAAAGCAACCTCTGGAGAAGGGAACCCCCTTTTAGATTCAGGGAGAAAATTTCCTTTTCCATCAATCATTTTGACCCCTAGCCCCCCTGCGTCAGGATGCATATCCATAAAGGCTACTGTTTTTTCGAAAGTATCTTCTCGGACGACTGTGTCTGGATTGAGCAGCAAAACATACTCACCTTTTGAGATGTTGATGGCTTGGTTGTTGGCCGTAGAAAAGCCTACATTATCCTTATTGGCGATGAGCTGGACTTCAGGAAATTTATCTCTCAGCATCTGCACAGAGTCATCCACCGAATTATTATCCACTACAAAAACCTCCGTAGGTACTTTTTGTGCCGCTTTGCGAACAGCAAGTAGGGCTTGTTCCAGAAAATACTGGACATTGTAGTTGACAATAATGACGGATAGCTTAGGCTGCATTGGGCTTAATCGTTTTTGTAAGGGATTCTAGATACAATAGAACGACCAAGGGTGAGTTCATCGGCATATTCCAGATCTCCCCCAAAGGCAACGCCCCTAGCAATTGTAGAGATGTTGACTTCCATACCTTTGAGTTGTTTAGTGATATAATAGATGGTAGTGTCACCCTCAATGGTTGGGCTGAGCGCCATGATTAATTCTTTGACGACACCCTCTTTGACCCGTTTTACCAGGCTGTCGATATGCAAATCGTTAGGGCCAATGCCTTCGATGGGAGAAATAATTCCACCCAAGACATGGTAGGTCCCATTATAATGTTGGGTATTCTCAATCGCCATGGCCTCTCGAATGCTTTCTACCACGCAAACGGTGCTTTGATCTCTTTTGGGCGATTTACAGACATTACAAATCTCATCATCAGAGATGTTGTGGCAGATTTTACAAAACTTGATATTTTTGCGCATATCCACCAAGGCATTGCTCATCGCCTCTACATCTTCCTGCTCCGACTGCAACAGGTGCAAAGCCAGACGTAGTGCGGTTTTCTTACCAATACCCGGCATACTTGCCAAGGCTTCAACAGCATTTTCTAATAATTTTGATGAGATGTTCACCCTTCTATTGATTTGATGATGGAATGATGAAGTTTAGCGTTGTGCTTGGATCTTTTTCAAGGTTTGTTTTAAGTAATAGATAGCGACTTCACAATATGCTCTATATTTTCCATTTTCTTTCAAACTCCATTCTTCTAATAATGTTTTAACCTCTCTAGCTTTCCACAACCCCTTATAATGACTTCCATGTTTTCGTTTTAATTCCTCTTTTACTAGGTCAATAATGCGTTTTCTATTTTCTTTAAGATTCTGTTGATTCAAATTTAGAATGCTATTCAAATCCTCTTCCAAATCTTCATCCTCAGCATAGATAGTCCCATCTTTAAGATATGCCAATTCTGCCATCTGTTGTTGATTTAAGGGGTTCAACTTATTTAATAAAGTAGCTCCCTTCTTTTTATCACAATGCATCAGTTTTTTACTACTATTTGCATTTCCATTACAAACCCCTAGCATATTTTTATACTCCAAACTCAAACTTTCATCCTTACTTTGGGGAATATAATGTTCTATCTCCATCTTTTCTTTATCTAAATCCTTATTCCAGTCTTGGCTAATCCGTTGCATACAATAAGCACAAATATAGCCTTGTTCTGTCAGTAAGTGCTCTTTTATCTGATGTTTAACGTCTTTATCCAAATCACCATAGCTTGCTTCTTTTGATTTTTTATAGGAGGTTAATGCTTTAGGTTCTTTACCTTTTTTAATCCACTTCATCACTTTTAGTCATTTGACTGTTGAGGATATCTTTTTTCCAAATCTAAAAAATCTTTAGCTCTTTTGACTTCATGATCTTCTTCTCCTAATAAATCTGTCAATTGCTGTAATAATTCTTCTGCTTTGGATAGGTCTGTTTCTAAATAACGGTAAAACTTATCCAAGATTCGTTGACTAATCTCAGGATGCTTATTAACCCCAAAAATATCATACAGGATAGAGTTGCTATCTCTACCCATCGTATGTGCGGTATTGCTAATAATTTGATTATCTTCTATGATGAAAACCGATTCATCTGCCACATTACTCAATACTTGTGGAGAATGTGTAGTAACAATAAACTGAATGTTGGGAAAGGTCTTGGTCAAAGCAGGAATGATGTTGCGTTGCCAAGCAGGGTGAAGGTGGAGTTCAATTTCGTCGATGAGGACGATGCCGGGACTTTGGAGGATGCTTTCTACCGATAAATTAGCAGTTCTACCAGCCCCATAAAGGTGGATTTTTACGTTAAACAAGTCTCTTGTTATTGTAGTAATAAGCATTAATAAAGACTGTTCTCCATCAGATAAGTCCTCAATAAAGAAGGTTTCATCATCTTTCATAAATGCTACTTGGGGATTCGGCATATGCCCTGACGTAACACTACTTTCCATAGTATCCTCATAGGTGAGAATAAGCTTCATTGTATTATTACTTTGCCCAGAAACCTCCTTCAAAAAATCTTGAAGAGCAACTTCAACGATTCTAAGTGCATTGAAATAAAATCTTGAATCTCGCTCTAATCTAATATGGTTCTCAAAATTCTTTGCATTAATATACCAGAGTTTAAAATTTTCAAAAAGATTTCTCTCTTGAAGAAAGGTTTCATCATATAATTGATACGACAAATTTCCTTTACCATAAAAAGGATTCTTAATTTCTTTAAATGACCTTAATGGTCTATAATATTGAAGTATAGGAAGATTTAGTTTAACATCTTTTTCCGTATTCCTAACGGCATATTTTTCAAAGAAAAGATTTAATACTTTTTTTGTTTCTCCAATAGGTCTTGTGAGGGTGTGTTTTTCCCTCCTTTTAAACACTTCCCAGCCAATCTTATCTTCTTGAAAATCAAATTGTATTTTATTTTTTAAAGCTTTACTTCTTTTATTTACAGTTAACAGGCGACTGTCATCAGAGATAGGTAATTCCGAATGAAACTCTTTTTTAAAAGAATTAAACATAAAATCTATCCCATCCAACAAACTACTTTTCCCCGAACCATTCACCCCAACCAATACATTGACCTTAGGATGCAAGTTCCAGCTCAGCTTATCTTTAAAGCCTCTAAAACCTTCTACTTCAAATTTTGTAATTTTCATCCCTCTTAGATTTATTGATGCTTACTCCAAATAACTCCCCAATTCTACCAAAGTTACGAATGATTTTTGAATTCTCAGCACTAAGCATCCTCCTTATAAACCTCATCAATAGCTTCGAGTAAAATCGCAGTAGCCTTTCGAATTTCGTCAAAACTAATAATCAGGGGCGGAGCAATTCGGATACAAGCATCATTAAACAAAAACCAATCCGTAATCAAGCCCTTATCCAAGCATTTGTGAATCACCTTGAGGACAAAATCAAAATCTCGCACTTGCACGCCCATCACGAGTCCTGCAGAGCGGATCTCCTCGATAGCCTCATGCTGCAAAAGCGTTCGAAAAAGCTGTTCCTTTTCCTTTACCGAGCCTATCAGCTCAGGCTCTTCCAACAAGACCTTCAAACTCGCCAGCCCAGCCGCACAGCAGACGGGATGCCCCCCAAAAGTGGTGATATGCCCCAAAACTGGATCATGCGTTAGACTTTTCATCAGTTCGGTGGCAGCCACAAATGCCCCAAGGGGCATTCCCCCACCAAAGCCC
>CAZOLU010000045.1:0-14679 GCA_964580485.1 uncultured Saprospiraceae bacterium
CAACGGAGACGGCTGTATTTATTGTGCATAAAGTAGTGGCAAAGTTCGTGAATCATAGTGGCGACTAGCTTTTCAGAATGTTGGAGTTGGCCGATTTCTATAGAAATGATATTGGTAAAAAACTGATAAGTTCCAGCGGTTCCTTTGGTGGAATCTCTTTGGGTTTTCATTCCTGCTCCCAAATCTAAGCGTTGTTCGGAATAGAACTTCAGTTCGATCTCATCTACATTTTCATTAATGAGTTTTGCAATTTGATTCAAAATTAGATAAGCATCCTCCTCTTCCTGATGTAGTTCAAAAGAGAAAAAATCTCCATTGGGTAAAATGAGTGGTCTAGACGCTATGCTGAACAACTTTTCATCAATTAACGATAAGTACTTTGTAATCCAAGCTTCCTCCTCTTGGGTTAAAGGGGGGGGGTCTTTTTTTGAAAAAATGAAAACATAGATTTGAGTTCTATATGCTACATAAGAGTACTTCTTAATACATCATATTAAATTGTGTAAAGACATAGGCAAAAATGGCGTTGATCACAATCGCAAGGACTGGTATAATAAGACTGATGCTGTGATGCATGGGAATCGGCTCAAGTTCTCCACGGGGATTGATTTCTGGCATAATGGGAATAGCATCGTAAATAATATTTCGCTGTGGTTGTTCGGGGAGATAGAGGATAATCTCCTGTTCTTCATCTTCCACTTTCCAGCCCTGATGCGTTTTGCAACGAGCTATTTCTTTCTTTCCATCCACATCAAATTCAAATTCATACTTAAAAACCTCTTGATTGTTGATACTGATATCGGTCGCTAATTTATTTTTGAGCGTTCCTTTGGTAAACTGCCCATGCACCAACAAACGCAACGCACGTATATTTTGATAAAGGCCACTAAAGATCATCATTCCTCCAATTAAGGGGAAGATGCATACGAAGATTGTCCAAACGGGTAACATAGAGGAAGACATCCCCTCGATTCGAGCTCGCTGAGGATTGCGGGATTTGTACTGCACGGGTACGGGCAGATTCGCTTCGTATTGTTCACGAAAAGTACCAAAGGACTCGCCTTCCATAATATGCCCATCTACATTATAGGTAAATCGATAGGCATAAACTGGTCGATCGTTCACCTCTGAGTTGGTCGCATATACCTCAGTGAGTATACCATTGGCATCTAGCCATTTCCCATCAAAAGCTAATAGAAAACGAGCCTCAGAATTTAGGACAAAGACCCAAAAAAAGATCATTCCAAAACCTCCAAAGACCCAACCCATTTGTTGTACAGTGCCTCCAAAAAGAATCATCAGGCGACTCAGCAAGTCGATATGGCGAGGTGCTGGTTCTCGTAGGATACGGCCACTATGCTCAAACTCATCTGAGGAAGCAGGCCCCATGTGGTATTCCATAATAAGGAAAGTTGTTAATCATCAGAAATAAAATAAGATACAACTTTCCTGGCAAAACCACCTAATTTGAGCAGTTAAAAACGTCCACGCCGACGGCCAGGGCCTTGGGGGCGGTCTCCAGTATTTCCCCGGCGTTCCTGAACGAGTTCTAAGATTTTCTTTTTAAAGGCTCGTTCCAAAGCGGGGAGTTGCACCACCTTCTGCGCAGGAATGGTCTGTTTCATATTTTGGTAGCTTTTGCGCCGCAAAGCGATCATCTCCTCCTCCAATTGCATCATAGTTTCAAAATATTGATCCACCTCTGTTTCTGTCATGTTTTTGGGGTCTTGGCGAGCAATTTTACGTTTCTGCTTTTTAATTTCTCGCTCTGCTAGTTTAAATTCGTTAAATACTGGCCAAAACTTTTCTGATTCTTCCGCAGTCAGCTCTAGTTCTTGCGTTACATAGGCCACCCATAAAGCTCTGAGACGTTCGGCACGCTTGCCATCTCCAAAGTATTGAGCCTGAAGGCTTCCCCATCCGCAACCCCAAAGGGCTAGTATCAACAGGATAATTTTTAGATTTTTCATACAGCTATTGTTTATTACTTTTCTGTTTGGTGTTGTTTTTAGGTTGTTCTTTTTTGGGATTTAATAAGGCAGCTTCTAAGGCTGTAAAATCATCATCATTTAAATCATCTACCAAATCTTCCAAATTCGTAGATTCCAAAACATCCTCCTCTATTTCTTGTTGAAAGCCACTAGTCGCATTAGGCTTAGGGTCCGTATTTTGGGTCTTGGGCGTAGATGTTTTTTGCTGAGGGTTTGGCTTGGGTGGAATGGTATCAGAACTGACCGTAGGTAAAAAAGATGCTTGTTCCGACTGTTGTAAAGCATTAAATTCTTCTTCACTCATTACATCAACAAGTTCTTCCGTTTCCAGCTCATCAATATGTTGTATCAAATATTGATTGGCTTCAGCCAAAGACAAGTATTGCAGTTCTTGCTCAATATTCATCGCCATCATCTGCTGATAAGGCGAGCGCAGCTCGCCACGCACCCACCAAACAGCCCCTAGCACCAGTAAAAGAAAGGAAGCGGCAATGCTCATCACTACTGAGGATCGTCGCCACCAAGGCTTGGAAGCCAATGGCAAGACTTTAGATCTTGTTGCTGTGTCTTCTGCTTTAATGCGCTCCATTAGGCGATCTTCAAAGCCCTCAAAATAATCGGCAGGAATGCCTCCAGGCCTTGACTTTTGCATCTGCCCCAGAAATGAGCTTTCTTCCTCTAGCTCTTGCAGTGGTTCTAGCTTGGCTTGCAGGCGCTGCTCTAGCTGCTCGAAGTAGCCCTTGGGCAGCTCTCCGAGGGGAGGCTTTTCCATTGCTGCTAAGGTTGGGACCAAGGCTTCTAGCTCTTGTTGTATTTCAAGCTTTTGTTCAATATGCTTGGGCAATTGCTCGAAATAGCCCTTGGGAACTGGGCCAAGCTGCTCTGCAGCGGGCTTGCGCAACTTTCCCAGTAGAGGGGCTATATCTTTTAGCTCATTGAGAATTGGATTCATAATATGTTATTTAACAGTAGGCAACAGGGGAAGATCTATACAAAATTGCCATCATTACATTCGTGCTTTAATAAAACTTTCTATTTTTTTGGCAGCATGGTGATAACTTGCTTTTAATCCCCCTACTGAAGTCTCTAAAATTTCTGACATTTCCTTATAACTCATCTCATCATAGTAACGCAGCAGAAATACCTGCCGTTGTTTTTCGGGTAGATCCTGAATAGCCGCCTGCAAAAGACGGTCAATCTGTTCACCATCTACATAGCTATCTGCCTTTATGCTATTAGATATTCCAGTTTCTGGATCATCAAAATCTGCGGATCGGTGTTTTTTCATCTTATTGAGATAAGTAATAGCTTCATTGGTTGCGATGCGATAGAGCCAAGTATAAAGTTTGGATTCCCGTTTAAATTTGGCAATGCCTTTATATACTTTGACAAAGGTGTTTTGCAAGACTTCATCACTATCCTCATGGCTGTACACCATCCCTCGGATATGCCAGTAAAGACGCTCTTGATAGCTTTTTACCAAAAGGCTGAAGCCTTTTTGATAGCTTTCAGGGGCATCCAACAAACTAAGAATACGCCGATCTAGCTCATTTTGATTTGAATATTGTTCTGCGGCCACGATCTTGATTTTTCGGTTCTTGTTTTTAAGACTCTGAAAAGATAAGAAGGTTTAATGAGGATAAAAAAATAAATATGAGTCATCCCTTAAATCTACAAAAGTAGTGGTACTATAATTAAGTAGCTTTAAATCAATTGAGTAGAGTCTCTAACCCACCATGCTAAGTAAGTTCAACTTTGTTAAGATAAGGGATGATTCATGTTTACCCTAAGCCAGGTCTTGCCTTACAGCTTACTCACTTTAAATAGTTGAGGGGGCTTGTTCGCTATCTGCAGTTCCAATAGATATAGCCCTTGAGGTAGTTTTCCGAACTCTATCTGTACTTGATTACTAGCTGTAGCATTCAGCTCTTTGATCAACCTTCCATCTAGCCCCAAAAGACGAATGTTGACCTCCTCTTGCCATGCTCCAAAATCAATAGTGATCTGGTTTTTGGTCGGGTTGGGGTAGAGCTTAATGTTTGATGTAGCTTGGCTGTTGTTGATGCTTACATTGGTAATATCATAGCAGCTAGAAATCGTGGTGCAATTACCAGTGCTGATCTCTACCGCATAGCTTCCATTAGCTGTTGGGCTATAATTTTGAGTTGTGGCTCCAGCAATAGGAGAGAGCCCCTTGTTGCAATCTAGCCATTGGTAGCTGGCTCCTGTTTGGGTGACCTGCAGATCTAGCCCATCCCAATTTATAGTTGCATCAATATCACTACTTTCTTCGATGGTAAGGTTGATGTGGAGGGTAGAGTCGCAGCCTGCAGTGTTGGTGAATGTTTGTTGGTAGTTTCCAGAGCTAAAGTAGGTTTGTCCATTGATACTAAAGCTATCACATTGATTTTCATTTAGTATGACAAAATTACTTTGATTGATTGTTAAGTCTAAATTTATTATAGAATCACATCCATATTGATTAGTTAAAACTTGTGTGTAAATCCCAGATTGAAAATAAGTTTGAGCATTGATCTCAAGGCTATCACAATTAGTCAAGGTTAAATTATTTGTCGATTGTTGATTATTTAGGTTCAGGATATACAAACTATCCGAAGTTGGGATGAAGTATTGACCTGTATTTTGAAAACTTAAACCATTGAAATCAAGGCTATCACAAACCGAAGCTTTGATTGTATCTATCCCTGCCCAGTTTACATGTTGAGGACTATCAATAGTATGGAGATAAGTATTCGTAATGATAGGTGGATTGAAATCAAAATAAATCCCTGCTCTATTTTCTATCGTAGTTTCAATGGCTAAGTTAGGATTTTGGCTAACTTTGAATTTGACAAATCCGATTGATGCTGGCTCATTGGTAGTGCTATCTGGTAAGAGACTGTTGTTGAAAGTCCACTCTAAAACTCTTGGTCCATACATTCTAAAAGTGTAAGGGTGGCTACTTACACCAGATTCTACTGAAAAGATATTTAGCTCCTGAGGCAAAGTATCTCTAATGACGACCGTAAATGCGGTGTCGGTTCCTGTGTTTTGAAAACGAATTCTATACTCAATATCTTGATTAGCTTGAATATAATGAACAGAATCTATACCATAAGGATAGCCTATTTTATCATTAGGGTCATAACTACCTGTAACTAGGCCACAATAAATATCTCTCACAGGATCTGCATCATCTTGAGGTAGGATATTAACCAAGTTAGGGGTCCAGTTCGCTGCATTTCCACAAAGTTCTATCGTAACAGAAGGTTGAGAATTACCAGGGGGTAGGGGATGTTGGTCGACTTCTAAACGCCAAGTACGGCCATCGCCTAAATAACTAAAGACTTGGGTTGCTCCAGCTAAAAGCTGTACCGAATCCAATAAAATCAGTTGTCCATCTATATAGAGCCTAACTTGGGAAAAACAAGTCATATCCCCTGTCCCTGTATTGGAAACGGTAAAAGTGATGGTATCATTGATACAGTCGGCTTTTAGACTGATGTTAGAATTATCATAAGCTGTATTACAATTTATTCCTGTTGCATTAGGAATAGTATCTAAAACACAGTTTTGTACAGGAAAAAGATCTGCTTGCATACAGAGACTTTGCCCCAAAATAGCATTGGTACTTAAAGTACAATCCAACCAAAAATCAATGCATTGACCAGGAAATAATGAATCTGTTAAATAGACTTGATATTGGTTATTTCCTAAGGAAGTGTATGGGCGGGATGACCCAGTTACGGTAAGCAAAGTATCTAATTCAATCATGACATAAAAACTATCCATTAGATCTGATCCTAATGCTTCATTGCAAGCTTGAACATATACTTTTTGATTGGAAAAACCCGGGCGGAGTAATGGAGCATGGATACTAATTTGAGGTTGAGGGCATGGATTAGTTGAATTCAATCCAAAACTTGGAGTTTGATATAAGGAATCCGAGGCTGATATCGAAAATGTCTGAGATACTGGGCAGCTTAACTGCTAGTTAGGTTGGGTGGTATCAGCAGTGATGGTATAAGTACCTGTGGGTAGAGTATCTAAGAACCATTGACCTCGATCATTAGTTTGTACTAAAATATTGCCTGGGTTAATGCTAAGATTATACCCTTCTAAGACTCCTGTTTCTGTAGCATCTTGAATACAGTTTTGATTAAAGTCTTGATAGACTTGCCCATAAACTCCCGTTAATTTATATACACGTGTGTGTCCTGCACTTGAGCCATTATCATCATTAAGCAACCCTCCTATAGCTATAGTATTAGAGCTTGGGGTACTAATTGAGAATCCAAACCAGTCTCCTGGATTTTCTCCATCGGGGTCTTGTCCTTTTTGAACCCAAGAAGTTACGCTCCATTGATATACACGAACAAGACCAGAGTTGTTCCCATTCCCATCATTTCCAGAAGCTCCAATGGCTAATGTATAAATATCAGGCATACTAACAGATTTCCCCAGAGTAGTCACCTGCCGCCTCCCCATCAATATCCTGCCCGATCTGCACTTGTGCAAAAAGAGAAAAAGAAATAAACAAAAATAATAGGGGACTTAAAATATGTAGCTAACAACATAAATTGTTAAACGACTAAAATTACATAATCAACGCCAATAAAAAAATAAAACGTTATTGTAGAAATCAACAATAACGTTTTACCCTAAGCGAAATCAGAACAACGGTAGGACTAGTTGAGTCGGATACTCGACATGATTTCAAGGATTTCAGTCCAATACTTGCCTAACAAAACATCATACTCATTGTCGGGGTCAACGGCTTCTCCAAAATCAATAGCACTAAAGGCTACAGCTTTATTGTTGCGTTTATAAATTCGCATATGAAAAATGGCTACTTGATTGTCTTCATCTGGTTCACCTTCTACGGCCAGTGCTATGTATTCTAAGTCTTTGTTCTTTTTATCCGTTTGAGTGGAAACTTTCAGTTTTTTATCAATCATTTCTTTGGGAATATAGTTTTTGAGTTCCTCATAAATATAGTCGGTAATTTCTAACAACATAGCATCGTCATTTCCATCTTTGATGTCAAACCTTTTGATGGTAACAAAGGCCTCCCAGTTGGGGTCATTGATGACGGTTTCTGCTTTATCTTTCGAGGTTTCCCAAGTCGCAGGAATATCTACGGTAAATCCAAAACGCTTGATGGTTTGGGTATTTTGGGCAAAACTTAGACTAATGCTAAAAACAAATAGGATAGGGATAATTAAGTTTCTCATAAGTTTAAGTGTTTTACATTGAATAAATGTATATATTAAAAGTGATGCAAATAGTGGTTAAATTTGTCAAATTTAATGCCAACTGCATCTATGCGCTTTCGACAGACTAAAATATGAGTTATTGTTGAATGGCAGGGGGGCTATTCTACTAGAATTGGGACATACTAAGCACAAGTTTAGCAGTCAATCCTTTTTTTTATTTACGAAAAAAGATATATTTCATATTGCAATATCTTCAACCATCATAAATAAGGTATATTACCTCTTGAACAAACTATCAGACATATTATTCTTTGATCTAGAAGTTGGTCGAAAACAACGAATTCAAGAATTAGGTATCATTCTAGGAGAACATGAGTACCATGATTCTTCTATACAAAAAATACAACAGCTTGCGGGTAGTGCAAAGTGGATCTGTGGTCATAATATCATCCAACATGATTTAGAGGTGCTGAGTAATCAATTTCCTAAAATAGGATCTAGACTAAGGCAAATCCCCTCAATTGATACGCTACGGCTATCCCCCTTACTTTTTCCCAAAGAGCAATATCACAAATTACTCAAAGCCTATTATGAGGAGAGTGTTAATAGAAATAACCCTCTAAAAGACTGTCAGGCAACTCGTACTCTTTTCAATTCATTATTAACTGCGTGGAATCAATTACCAAAGGTAAAGCAGGAGATTTATTATTTACTCTTGAACCAAGAAGATGGTTTTAAAGGATGGTTTGACTACCTAAACTATTACAAGACTACTCCTAATGTCCTCTCCATTGTAACTAAAATTCAAGATTACCTAAAAGATAAAATATGTCTTGGTCAATCACTAAGTATAGATGTCACCGATAACCCTATAGCCTTAGCTTATGCTATTGCTGTAATCGATGCAGATCCTAGAGAGACTAGCTTCATTCCTCCTTGGGTGTTAAATAAATTCTCAAGAACAGAGGGGATCCTTAAAGCTTTACGTCTAAGTTGTAAAGGTAAAATATGCCATTCTAGCTATTGCCAACAACAAGAAGCAGTAACTGGACTACAACGTTTTTATGGTTATCCTTCATTTAGAACCTATGAGGGAGAAGCATTACAAGAAAATGCTGTAAATGCTGCACTTAAAAACCAATCGCTTTTAGCCATATTTCCAACTGGGGGCGGAAAATCGCTGACTTTTCAATTACCCGCCTTGATGCAATGGGATGCCTTTAAAGCCCTTACTGTTGTAATATCCCCTCTCCAATCTCTAATGAAAGATCAGGTTGATGTATTGAGGAATAGACATAATATCGTTCAAGCGGCAACCATCAATGGACTTTTATCGCCTCTAGAACGACAAGAAGCATTTGAACGGGTTGAAAGAGGAGATATCGCTCTTTTATACATATCACCTGAGTCCCTTAGATCTAATCGAATTCTTAAGTTGCTCAGTAAAAGAGTTATTGATCGATTCGTGATTGATGAAGCACACTGTTTCTCGAGTTGGGGACAAGATTTTAGAGTTGACTACCTATACATAGCTGATTTTATTCAAAAACTCCAAGCTCTTAAAAATGTATCCATTCCTGTTTCCTGTTTTACAGCTACAGCAAAACCTGCAGTAGTAACAGATATCCTCAACTATTTCGAATCAAAGCTTGACCAAAAGTTAATTGAATTCAAAACTGAAGCAAATCGTACCAACTTAAAATATCATGTCATCTCAGTTCAAGATGAAGAGGAGAAGAAAAAACATCTGTTGGAATTATTGACAGCAAAAAGCTGCCCTACCATCATTTATGTCTCTCGAACGAAACAGGCAGAAGCCTTAGTTGAAATGCTACAACAACAGGGATTTTTAGCGGGGGCTTTTCATGGCAAAATGAATAGGTCTGATAAAATTGATGTAATGAATTCTTTCATGGCAAAAGACAGTGGTATTGATATCGTGGTGGCAACCTCTGCATTTGGGATGGGGGTAGATAAAGATAATGTGGAAATGGTCATACACTATACTATCTCTGACTCTTTAGAAAACTATGTACAAGAAGCCGGACGTGCAGGAAGAAACCCAGAATTAGAAGCAGATTGTTATGTCTTTTTTAATGAAACTGATCTAGACCAACACTTTCAATTGCTCAATAATAGCCGAATCAGTCAAAAAGAAATCAATCAAATCTGGAAAGGAATTAAGCAATTCCACAGGAATCAATTTATCAAGTCCGCAAAAGAAATTGCAAAAAAAGCGGGTTGGGACATTGATATGTATGAGCTTGAAACAAGAGTAAAATCTGCTATCGCGGCCTTAGAGCAATCTTCCTATATCAAAAGGGAAGAAAATGTTCCTCGTATTTTTGCAGACTCCTTAGCAGTTGATGATTTTGAAGGTGCTCAGAAAAAAATTAGTGCGCATATATTTGGATATAAAGAACGCAAAATTGCAGTGCAAATTATAAAAATTATCATTGCTCGCTCTAAACGCATAGAGTTGGATCAAGTCAATATTGATGACATATCCGATCAAGTAGGTATTTCCAGAGAGGAGACCATGCTGGGCATAAGAAAACTCAAAGAATTAGGCCTCCTACAAGATGAAAAAGATTTAAGTGCATTTTTCAATACCTCAAGAGGTAAAAAAGGTAGTCTACAAATTTTTGAGAAGAAGTCAAATTTGGAAATAGCTCTTGCTAAAACGCTTTTTGAAGATAAAGAAACTGATGTCTTAGCCAAAGGATTCATTTGTCATCTACGTAGCCTAAATGAAACTTTACACTCAGAGCATCCAGATACCCACAGTTCTATACTTAAAGATATTCTCAACTATTGGCAGATTATCTCCTCTATAAAAAAAGAACGTGTCCAAAACGCTATTGATAGTTACCTCATACAATTAAAACAGAGCTGGCCTGACTTCAAGCAAAAAGTCAAAGATCGAAAAGAGCTTTCAGCACTCATTCTTCATCATTTATCGAAGAAAGCCACAGTGCTACCACCCTACAGTTCTAAAAAGAAACATAAAAAACTAGTAGAATTCTCTATTGGAGAGATCAAATCCAACCTTGACAATATTGGTTATCAGCATGATACTAAAACTTATGAAGAGGCGCTCTTATATCTTCAACATTTAGGGGCTATTGAACTTAGTGAAGGTTTTTTGGTCTTCTATAATCCCATGAAAATTGAAAAAATTGAGAAGAATAGTTTAAAACAATATACGCAAAGTGACTATGAGGACCTAGGAGGTTTTTATCAGCATAAAACAGCCCAGATTCATATTGTTGGGGAGTATGCTAAACGATATATTCGTCAGGAAACAGAAGCTCTAGAGTTTGTTCAAGACTACTTCACATTAGACTATGATGACTTTATTAAAAAGTATTTTGATAGAAAAACTAAGGCAAAGTTAGCTCGACCAATTACTGATCAAAAATTCGAACAAATTATTGGCAATCTATCTCTTGAGCAGATGGAGGTCTTTAAATCAAAAGACAATCGCATTCTTGTTGCTGCAGGACCAGGAAGCGGAAAGACTAAATTGCTAGTCCACAAAGTGGCTTCACTTCTATTGATTGAAGAAGTCAAGCCAGAACAATTCTTAATGCTTACTTTTTCTCGTCCAGCTGCTTTAGAGTTTAAATACAGACTAGTTAATTTAGTTGGTCCATCAGCATATGGAGTTGACATTCATACTTTTCACGGTTTTGCTTTTCAAATGCTAGGCCGTCTAGGCGATTTGGAACGCTCTCAAACGGTATTGGAAGATGCCGTCAAAGCAATTCGAAACGAAGAAATTCCACTAGATCGTATTTTATCTAAAACCATCGTCGTTGTTGATGAATATCAAGATGTAAGCGGTAATGAATATGAACTCATCATGGCAATTTTAGAAAAAATTGGAGATCCTAGAATTATCGCAGTAGGAGATGATGACCAAAATATTTATGAGTTTAGGGGTGCTAGTATAGAATACATGCAACAATTTCAAGCTCATCCAGATGCAAAACTCTACTTCCTTACCAAAAACTTTAGGTCAGCCCCTAATATCGTTCATTTTAACAACCTCTTTCTGAATCAACTCATGCAAAGAGGAGAACGTATTAAAGGTAAGCTAGTTTTGGAAGCTCATAAGAAAAACAATGGCCAACTAAAGCTATATGCTTATCAGAAAGCATCCTCTTTAATTATTCCACTAGTGGAAGACTTAAGAGAAAAGCTAAACCAAAATGAGGCTAAAGATAGTTATGCAGTTTTGGTATACACTAATGAAGAAGCAGAATTGATTCATGCTCTTTTACAAAAACTTGAAATCCCCTCACGTTTAATAGCAACAAAAGAAGAGTTTAAATTAAAGCAACTTATCGAGATTCAAATTTTCCAGTACTTTATTAGTCAAAATATCAGTAAGGAGAATAGTCTGATAGCTGACGAGCTTTGGAATACCGCAAAATCGCAACTTGTGGACAATCAAAAAGGATCTAGTAATCTATCAATAGCCATGCGAATCATCACCAATTTTGAGAGAGCCTATCCTAAAAAATATGTTGTCGATTGGCAAAGCTATCTGTCTGAACTCAGAATTCAAGACTTTTTTAGTGCTGAGAAACAGAAAGTTATAGTCTCCACGATGCACAAGGCAAAGGGTAAAGAGTTCGATCAAGTATGGCTCTTAGTCAATCATAGATACCCTTTACATTCATCTGAAAAGAAACGAGTATTATATGTTGCCTTAAGTCGGGCGATGCAAGGGTTACATATCCATACCAATCTAGAGGCGCTAGAAAAGATAGCTAAACAAGCCGAAGACATTGATTTTACAAAAGCTAGCACAATTCATCCAGCTCCAACGAAAAAAATAAAACAATGCTCCTTGAGTGATATTTGGTTAGATTACTCTAAAAAAGATTCTATTCAAAAGAAGATCAAGAAACTTAAATCGGGTGAATTATTGACCATAAGAGATTCACAATATATTGAATCAAATGGTTATAGGATTGGGTGTCTATCCACAAAATTTAAATCTGATCTAAAGGAGACCCTAAAGAAAGGCTATGAATTTTCGGAAATTAAGATTGGGTATATTGTTCTTTGGAAAGATCAAAATAGTGGTGAATCCTATCGTATGGTTCTTCCTAAAATTGAGTTTACTACAATTGTTGAGTAATGCCCATAAAAGCAAAATCAAGCCTCCGCTTTATTTATGTTACAGAGTACTTAGCCTATTGTTTAAACCAAAAGAAAAAGACTCTGAAGCAAAAACGCCTCAAAGCCTTTGTATATCGTTTGTCGAGATGACTGGACTTGAACCAGCGACCACTCGCCCCCCAGACGAGTACTCTACCAACTGAGCTACATCTCGATACCTTAGAATAGAATGCCAAAGATAAAACCTTTGAAACAAACTACAAAATCTAAAACCTAGAATTTTACAGATAAGTTCCCACAGCCCACCTCCTCAAAAACACAAGCCCCTACCCCCCTCCAAACACATCCTTAATCCGATCAAAAAAGCCCTTGCGGTCCTTATTCGATTGCGCCTTAGGCGTAAAGTTTTTGGCACTGCGCAACTTCTCCAACGCACGTCGCTCCTCCGTATTGACATCCGTAGGCACCCAAATATTCACATGAATGAGCTGATCCCCTTGCCCATAACCCTGCACAGAAGGCAGGCCCTTACCTCGCAAGCGGAAAATCTTCCCCCCCTGCGTACCTGCAGGCAAAGTGACCTTCACCTTACCCGTGAGCGTAGGCACCTCCACAGAAGTCCCCAACACCGCATCCGCAAAATTCACATCCAGCTCATACAAAATATTATTCCCATCTCGAGTAAAAGACTCATGCTCTTTTTCCTGAATATTGATCAACAAATCTCCATTAGGCCCCCCATTCAAACCCGCATTTCCTTTACCACTCATCGACAATTGCATGCCCTCTCCTACCCCAGCTGGAATATCCAATGAAATCATCTCCTCTCCATACACACGCCCCTCTCCCTTACAAGAAGAACACTTGCTCGTAATCGTTTTTCCAGTACCATTGCAAGATGGGCAGGTTGTGGTCGTCTGCATCTGACCCAAGAAAGTATTTTGTACCCTCCGCACATAACCACTACCATGACAAGTAGCACAGGTCTTCACCGCATTGCGATCCTTAGCACCAGAACCACCACAAGTTTTACAAGTCACATACTTCTTTACCTTAATCTTTTTGTTAATTCCAGTAGCAATTTCTTCCAAAGTCAGACTTACCTTGATCCGCAAATTCGAGCCACGCTGCCCCCCACTTTGACGGCGAGTAGATCGGCCACCGCCGCCACCACCAAAAAAGTCAAAGCCACCGCCAAAAATATCGCTAAACTGCGAAAAAATGTCTTCCATCGAAAAGCCACCAGCACCACCACCCGCAGCACCACTCAAGCCCGCATGACCATAACGATCATAAACTTGACGCTTTTCATCATTAGACAAGACCTCATAAGCCTCTGCCGCCTCCTTAAACTTCTCCTCCGCCTCCGGATTATCAGGATTGCGGTCAGGGTGATACTTCAACGCCACCTTCCGATAAGCCTTCTTCAACTCATCCTTGCTAGCCGTTTTAGCCACCCCCAATATTTCGTAATAATCTCTTTTCTGAGCCATCTTTTTATACTTATTGTCCCACTACCACCTTAGCGTAGCGGATAATTTTATCATGCAAATAATACCCTCGCTCCACTGTATCAATCACCTTCCCCTTCATCGTCTCATCCTGCACCGGCACCTTAGTTAAAGCCTCATGCATATCAGGATTAAAAACCTCTCCAGTCGACTCCATCACCTTCAAACCACGCTGCTCCAAAGCTTTCATCATCTTCTGATAAACCAAGCGCAGCCCCTCGGGAATCGTCTCCTCATTATCCTCCTGATCCGCTAATTTGATCGCTCTAGAAAAATCATCAATCGAAGGTAAAAGTGCCAACAAGGTACTCTCCGAAGCAGTTTTAATCAAATTTTCTTTCTCCCGCATCGTTCGGCGGCGATAATTGTCAAATTCCGCATAAAGACGCAAGTACTTGTCCTTCATCTCACTCAGCTCTGCGGCAAGTTTTTCATTAGATAAATGCTTCATATCATCTTGAGCTATACCCTCTTCAACTTTCGATTTCTCCGAAGTTTCCTCCAGTTGCTCCTCTTCCGCAGCCTCCAGTACCTCTTCCGCACTATGCTCCTCCTGCTGATCTACGGGAGTGTTTTCCTCATGCGCCAACTCTTCCTGCTGGTCGCCATCCGTTACGGGTATTTCTTTCTTTTCCATATTGGTTAATCAATTGAGTTAATTCAAATTAATAACTAGACTCTTGAGCAATAACACACTCGATGCCAACTACTCAAAATCTTTGCCAGCACAAATTTAAGGACATCTTGACAGTTTTTGTCAGCTTTTACTGAAAATATTACAGCCCACCCCTTTTTTAAGCTCCACAAGGTCTATTCTTATTCATAAAA